>DQLG01000438.1 GCA_015660315.1 Candidatus Latescibacterota bacterium | reverse complement strand
CTTTCTTCAGAGAGCAGGTAGTCTATGCCTGCACTACGGCCGGTTTGCGTGCGGGTGTGGTAGGCTTGCAGGCGGCGGCCGGTGGTCAGCCAGACGGGAAAAGCTTCTGAAATAGTTTCAGCAGGGTCGCGGTAGCGCACGAGTTTGAAGAGGCCGCGACCGTTGGTAAATTCATTTTCGTGCAGGATCGGCGTACCAGGATGGCCTTTTTCGGGTACCGGCCATTGATATTCGCTCTTGTCGATGCGGTCCCAGTCGAGGCCCGTATAAATCGGCGAGATACTGCATAACTCGTTGAAAATATCTTTGGCCGATTCGTATTCAAAACCCTCGAAACCCAAGCGCTTAGCCAACTGGCAGATGATCCACCAGTCGGCTTTGGCCTCGCCGGGTGGAGGCACTGCTTGGCGCAACCGTTGTACGCGCCGTTCGGTGTTGGTGCAGACTCCGTCGGTTTCGGCGAAGGCGCTAGCGGGGAATACGACATCAGCCATCTGGGCGGTCTCGGTGAGGAAGATGTCGATGACGACGAGGTGGTCGAGGCTGTTGAGCGCGTGCTCGCAGTGTTTGCGGTCGGGGTCGGAGACAACCGTGTTTTCGCCGTCGATGAGCATGGCGAAGATTTCACTGCCGCAGAGATTGAGCGCCTTGACCTTGGTGATGCCGCGTTCGCCATCCATCTGCCGGCCGTAGAGCGCTTCAAACTTCGCTTTGCTCTCGGGGTCCTCCACCTTTTGGAAACCGGGATAGTTAGAGGGGATTGCCCCGACGTCGCCGGCCCCCTGGATATTGTTCTGGCCGCGCATGGGATTGATACCGGTGCCTTCGCGGCCGAGGTTGCCGGTCAGCAAGGCGAGGTTGCACAGGCTTTGTACATTGTCGACACCGCAAATATGCTCGGTAATACCCAGGGTATAATAAATGGCGCCCTTGTCGCCGGCGCCGTATAGCTTAGCGGCTTTTTCGATATCGGCGGCGGGCACTTCGGTTATCGTCGATGCCCATTCGGGGGTAAACTCTGAGAGGTGCTCCAGAAACTGGTCGGCATCGACCGTGCGCTCCTCAATAAAGGCGCGGTCGTGCAGGTCATGGCGCACGATCACGTGCGCCATCGCTAAGAGCAGGGCGACGTCGGAGCCGACGCGGATGGGCAGGTAGAGATCGGCCATCTCGGCAAGCGGGATTTTGCGCGGGTCGGCGACGATCATCTTGGCCCCCCGCTTGAGTGCCTTTTTGATCCGCGTCGCGGCGACGGGGTGGCACTCGGTCATATTGGTCCCGATGCAGAATATTACGTCAGGTTTGTCCATGTCGGAGAGTGGATTCGACATGGCGCCGCGTCCTATGGAGGCTGCCAGACCGGCAACCGTTGGGGCGTGTCAGGCACGGCTGCAATTGTCGATATAGTGGGTGCCGTAGCCTCTTCTTATAAACTGCTGCATGGTGTAGTTGGCTTCGGAGGGCGTGCGGCCTGAAGCGATGCCGTAGATCGAATGGCGGCCGTGTTTTTTTAGTACTTTGGCGAAGCCGTCGGCGGCGCGGTCGAGCGCGGTATCCCAGTCCGTCTCGTGCAACTCGCCATCGTCGCCGCGCACCATCGGCATACTGAGCCGGTCGGCATGTTGTACGAAGTCGAAGGCGAACTGCCCTTTGACGCAGAGCGCGCCCTCGTTAGCCGGGCCGTCCATGGCGGGGTGAATCCCGACGAGTTTTTCGCCTTTCGATAACAAATCGACCGAACAGCCGACACCGCAATAGGGGCAAACCGAGCGGGTTTTCTGCAAAGGCTCGGGCAATTCGGCCGCGCGCAACGCTTTTTTGTCGGCGAGGGCTCCAGTGGGGCAGGTCTGCACGCACTGGCCGCAGAAGGTGCAAGAGGAATCCTTGAGCAGGCCGTTGAATTCGGTAGTGATCTGTTTGTGGAAACCGCGGCCCATCGCGGCGATGGCGTGGTCGCCTTCTTGTTCGGCGCAAACTCGCACGCAACGATTGCAGGAGATGCACAGATCGTAGTCGCGGAAGATAAAGGGATTGTCGTCTGTCGCGTGCAATTGACCCGATTGCGCACCTTGGAAGCGGCCGGTACGCGCTTGGTAGCGATCGGTGAGTTTGCCAAGCTCTTGGGAGGCGTAGCCGCGCAGAGGATCAACCTCGACCTCGCGATTTTCGGAGACCACCATTTCGAGTAGCGTCTTGCGGTGTTTTTCTACCGGCTCGGTTTGCGTTTTGACGACCATTCCGGCGGTGGCTTTGGTGGTACAGGAGGCAACGGGGTTACGCGCGCCCTCCAGTTCAACGACGCAAAGACGGCAAGCGCCAAAAGGATCTAGACGTGGGTCGTAACAAAGCGTCGGAATTTCTTTTCGGTGGCGCTCGGCGATCTCATAAAGAGTTTCGCCTGCGCTGAAGTTGACTTCCTTGCCATCGAGGATCAACTGATGTTGTATTCCAT
The DNA here is from genome assembly GCA_015660315.1 of Candidatus Latescibacterota bacterium. Classification (GTDB taxonomy): domain Bacteria; phylum Latescibacterota; class UBA2968; order UBA8231; family UBA8231. Next base: position 1,878 of record DQLG01000438.1, on the reverse strand, counting down.
TGCTGCTCATCTGCAATTCTTTCTCAGGATTGAACGTGTTGGGCGACTTGTTCGGGGAAATATTTTAATAAGCTGTCGGTGATAAAAGGAGCTGCCATTCCTAGGCCACAGGCACTGGTGGCTTTCATCGCCGCCCCCATATCGGTTATTTCCGTCTGCCATGTTGCCAAGTCGGTGGGACCTCCACCGGACAGCCGTTCCTCTAAGCGCTGGGTGCCAATACGGCAGGGGAAGCACTTGCCACAGGATTCCTCCGCGAAAAAGGCCATTGCCTGTCGGGCGACATCGACGATATTGCGGCTATCATCAAAGACCATAATACCGCCCGCACCCAACATTGACCCTCGTTCGCGTATCGAGGGCTCGTCGAGGGTGGCGTCGAGATCTTCGCCGGCGAGGAAACCGCCCGACAGGCCTGCCATGGTCACGGCCTGTATCTGGCGACCGGCGGCTGGCCCGCCGGCCCATTGGTATAATAATGTCTTGAGCGGTAGACCGAAGGGGACCTCGTAATTGCCCGGGCGCTGCACATCGCCGGATAGGCTAATGACTTTGGTGCCGGCGCGGCCGTCGAGGCCAAGCGAGCGGTACCACTCGGCCCCGCGGCGAACGATTTGAGGCACAGAGACTAGTGTTTCGACATTGTTGACCGCCGTTGGTAGATCCTCGAAACCGTGGGTGACGGGGAAGGGCGGGCGATTGCGTGGATAGGGGTGCTTGCCTTCTAGGCTATTGAGTAGGGAACCTTCTTCGCCACAGATATAGGCACCAGCCCCGCGGCGTATATAGAGTTCGCAGGAGAAATCGCTGCCAAGAATATTATCGCCAATCAAATTAGCGGTCCGGGCTTCGGCGATTGCGGTTTCCAGAAGCGCGCAGGTCTCCGGGTATTCGTAACGCAAGTAGATGAAACCGCGTGTGGAGCCAGTGGCAAAGGCCGCTAGTAGCATGCCCTCCAACACGGCGTGCGGATCGTGCTCAAGTACTGCGCGATCCTTAAAACAACCGGGTTCGCCCTCGTCGGCATTGCAAACGACCGATTTGAGTTCACCTGGCGCGTTTGCCACTGCCTGCCATTTTTGCCCGGTCGGAAAACCTGCACCGCCGCGCCCGGCGAGTTGGCTGTCGGTTATTAACGCAATCAGCTCTGGCGGTGACTGCGCGATGGCTTGTTGCAAGGCGGTGTAGCCACTACTCTGGCGATAACCGGCTAAGGTCGAGCGGCCTTCGGCGCGAATATCGGCAAAGACACATTCTTCGTATCCGTCGGGATTGGCTACGGGCAGAGGAGAGGCGGCCGCTGCTAGTTGCTCGGCGTTTGTGCCGATGAGTACTTGATGGCCTTTGATCACGGGGATGGGGCCGTCACAGCGGCCGGCGCACGGCATGGGGGTCGCTTCATCAAGGCTGGCTAGCAAGGCATCGGCCCCGTGTAGTGCGCAAATTGGGCCGGTGCAAACGCGTGGCGCGCTTTGCCCGGGGGCCTCGCGGGCGAAATGGTGATAAAAAGTAATGGTGGCGAAGAGCTCGGCTATGGGGATTTTCAGCCCCGCAGATACCGCGGCAATCGATTCCTCGGATAAATAGCCGTCGCGATCGTGCAGGGCATGTAAAAGCGGTAGCAAGGGGGCGGGCTCGTTTTGCCAGTTTGCTACGAGATCTTCGTTGGTGGGTGAATTCAAGTAAGGACCTTTCCAAATGCATGGTTAAGCGATGGTTAATAATGGTACATAGACCCTCTTTAGGTCAAGTATTTACTGCTTGCTGGGCTAGTGTCGAAGAATTAAATTGATGGGCCTTTATTCCTGGGAGTTAATGAAAATGTCCGAGTGCAAAAAAATCGCCGCGATTGCCACGGCCTATTATCCATTTTCACAT
>DQLG01000723.1 GCA_015660315.1 Candidatus Latescibacterota bacterium | reverse complement strand
GGGCGATGATTTGCGCGCCCACGGTTTTAACCGCGAGCCGGGTAGTGAGGAACTGGTCGTCTATAACCACTACGCGCAGGCGTGGCACGATTCGGTCCGCGCGGCGCGGGGATTCTTGTTGCAGGGTTTATACGGCGAATCGACCATTAACGATACCGTCATTACCCGGGTGCAGCAGGTCAGGCGGCGGGCTTGGCCGTTGTTTTTGGAACCCGACCAGTGGTTGTTGGCTACCGGGGCTGAATACGATGCGTCGTCGTCGATCGCTCCAGGTGACACGGTGCGTCTCTATTGCCGTCTACCGCCCGCCCATGACAAATTGGTCGAAGCGGTCGGTGGCGGACCGCGGATCCTGCGCGATGGCGCGATCTCAATTGAAGTTGAAAAAGAGAGACTCAGCCGAGCCTTTGCCGACGAGCGCCACCCGCGCACGGCGATCGGCTATTCGCAAAATGGGCAGGTGCTCTTCTTAATCGCCGTCGACGGACGACAACCGGGACATAGCGTCGGCATGAGTTTGCAGGAATTGGCCGAGTTTATGCGTATGCGACTGGCCGATTTTTCTTTCGCCAAGGAAAACGCCTACCAAGGCCTCAATCTCGACGGCGGTGGATCGACGACGATGGTTGTTGGCGACCAGGTCGTCAATAGCCCTTCGGACCCCACGGGTGAGCGGCCGGTGGCGAATGCCTTGTTGGTCGTTGTCCCCGAGGGTGGAGAGGATAAACCCTAATGCCCACGTTGCAACCACAGGACCTCGATACTTTGGCCCGGGCCTGCCTTGACCGGGTCGGTGTGCCGGCGGTAGATGCTGCGCTCGTCGCCGATCATCTGGTCGAAGCGGGCCTGATGGGGCACGATACCCACAGTGTATTGCGCTTGCCGCAATATGTGAATATGGCGCGCGAAGGGGTAGTCGAATTGGGGGCCGAATTGCAGGTTTTGCAGCAAAGCGATTATAGTGCCCAGTTGAGTGGCGGTTGGAATTACGGCCCAGTGACGGCGACTCGGGCCGTGGAACTGGCGCTCGAGAAAGTTCGGGACGGGGCGATTTCGGTGGTCGGGGTACGCGATTGCAATCACGTTGCCCGGCTTGGTCGTTTCGCCGAATTGGCTACCCGCGAAGATTGTATCTGCCTAATGGTGGCCAACGGGCACGGCGGTGATTGCTCGGTGGCGCCCTTTGGCGGCCGCACTCGTCGCTTGCCGACTAACCCAATCTGCTGCGGCATCCCCACTGGCGGCGATTGGCCGGTTATTCTGGATATGACGACCAGTATGATCTCGGGCGGCGATATGCGGCTTTTGCGCAATAAGGGCGAAGACGCGCCGGAGGGCATGCTGATTGACGGCAACGGCAACCCGACGACAAAGGTCGAAGAATATTACGGCCCGCCGCCGGGCGCGATTCTACCTTTGGGTTACCCCGGCAGCGGGCATAAGGGTTATGGGCTTTCGGTGATGGTCGATATTTTGGCTGGGTCGGTATCTGGTGTGGGGATGACGGAGGAGGAACCTGAGCGCACGGGCAACGCGCTTTTTATCGCCATGCTCAAGGTCGAGGCTTTTCAGCCTTTGGCGGAGTTTTACAGCGAGGTCCAAGGATTTATCGAGTATGTTAAATCGTGTCCACCTACGGCGGGTTTTGATGAGGTGTATCTACCGGGGGAGCGGGCGCATCGGCGGATGTTGGCGCGTAGGCGGGAGGGGTTGTATGTGGATGAGGGGGCTTGGGGGGAGATTGCGGCTTTGGCAGGTGAGTTATCGGTGGAGTTGCCGGAGCCGGTTGGGGAGTAGGCGAGGATGTGCGATCACCGCTTTTAAAGCTGTTTTAAATTAAAAGGGAGAGAAATGATGTTGCAGATTGGTATTGTCGGTTTGGGGGGGATTGGGAATAATCACGCGCGGTGTTATACGGCGAATAAATACAGTAAGCTCGTTGCGGTATGCGATGTGATCAAGGAGAAGGCGGATGTGGCGGCGGAGCAATATGGGGCGCAGGCTTTTTATAGTGTTAAGCAGATGCTCAAGAGTGGGATCAAACTCGACGGGTGTTCGGTGACGACGGCGGGAGTGGAGAATGGTAGCGACCATTACAACCCGACGATGGAGTTGTTGCAGGCCGGCATTCCCGTATTGGGGGAGAAGCCGATTTCGAATGATGTTGCGAAAGCGCGTAAAATGGTGGCGTTGGCGAAGAAGAAGCGGGTGCGTTACGGAATTAATTTGAACCACCGTTTTACACCGGCGGCGGTTAAAGCGAAGGAGTGGTTACAGGGCGGGCGTTTGGGCGAGCTTAATATTGTCAATATGACGATGTGGATTAACAACCCCAACGAGTCTAGCCCATGGTTTCATATTCGCGCGTTGCATCCACACTCGCTAGATGTGATGAGCTATTTTGCCGGTGAGGTCGATCAAGTGCAGGCCTTTTTCAAGAAGGGCAAGGGGCGCAAGATCTGGTCCAATGTGCAAGCCAACCTCTTATATAAGAACGGGGTGATCGGGCATCTGACCGGTTCGTATGATGCGGGCGGCAGCTATGGCTTGGAGACCTTGGAGTTGGTAGGCTCGGAGGGGCGCGTGATTATCAACGAGGCTTGTGAGAAGCTGAGTTATTATCCGCGTTATTCCAAAGAAGTGGAGAGTTTTGACCATCTCGGCGGGATGGGCGGTTTTGGCGATACCTTTCCTTCGCGCATTGGCGCGTGGGTCGATGATTTGCGCAAGAAGGTGGCGCCTTCGAAGATCGATGCGAAGGCTGAAGATGCGTTGAAAGTGCAGTTGGTGATTGAATCTATTATTAAGAGTTGGGAAACGGGTAAGGTGGTGAAGGTGCCGCAGAAGTAGTTGATGGTGCTGTGCGGGGAGGGTCCGCCTTAGGGCACCTCCTTCGCTCATTCTCGGAACACATCCTGTATTCCTCCGAGGGCAGTATCCGCTTTCACTGTTCTGTGCAAGCGGATACTGCAAAGCCGCTGCGGGGATACCCCAAGACGGACCTCGGCTATGCCGTATGGATTTCTACGACTTGGGGAATGGGGGGATAGAATGACAACATTGGATTGATATTATGCAGAGAGTAGGAGTGATTGGTCTAGGCCCTATTGGCAACAGGCATGCCAGTATATACGCGGCAATGAGCAATGCGGAGTTGGTGGGGGTTTGCGATATGGATCGCGAACGGGCGGATGCGACGGCGGCGCGGTTGGGCGTTAAGGCGTTTTATAGTGTGCAGGAGATGTTGGATGGGGCCGAGTTGGATATGGCGAGTGTGGCGACCGGGGGGAAGAATATGGAAGCGACCACTATCAGCCGACGATCGAGGCGCTACAGAGCGGTTTGCACGTCTTGTGCGAGAAGCCGATTTCCAATGAGATCGCGCCGGCTGAGCAGATGGTGGCACTGGCCAAGGAAAAGGGGCTTTGTTTCGGTGTCGACTTGAACCATCGTTTTACGCCGGCGGCGCGGTTGGCTAAGCAGTGGATGGATGATGGCCGAGTCGGACACTTGCTCTTTATGAATATGAGCATGTGGATCCAGAATCCGCGCGAGTCGAGCCCGTGGTTCCAGATCAAGGCGCTGCACCCGCACACCGTCGATATCATGCGCTATTATTGCGGCGATATTGAGGCGGTGCAGTGTTTCGCGGTCAAGGCGCCTGGGCGGTCGATCTATTCGACGGCGCAGTTCAATATGCGCTTTACGAATGGTTGCTTGGGGCATCTGACCGGCTCGTATGACATTGAACGCGGGCATCCGATGGAGCGGTGCGAGGTGGCGGGGTTGAAGGGGCGCTTTGTTATCGACGATATGTATCGCGAGGCGACGTTGTATCCGGCGGGTGATATGGAGAAGCGGGTTTTTTCGAACCCGGTCTTCGGCGGTATGCGCGACTTTGAGGATACGTTCGTAAATCGCTTGGGGCGTTTTGTCGAGCAGCTAGAGGAGGGGGCCAAACCGGACGAGATTGATGGGGCGGGGCACGACGGGTTGCAGGCGCAAAAGGTGCTGGCGGCGGCGATTGAGTCGGTGAAACGGGAAGAGATAGTTTATGTCGAGGAACAATAGTGCAATACAACGAAAAAATGCTCGCGGCCAAGGCCAAGCTCTTAGAGCGCTTCAAAAAACAGGAACCGCGTCAAGCGGACCCGAACCAAGAACGCTTGCCTCCGGGGCAACACCTGACGAATGGATTCCCGGTGCTCGACCTCGGCGTCAAACCGAAGTTCAATCCCGATAGCTGGCGCTTTAAGGTTGAGGGTTTACTCGAAGAGCCGCTGGATCTAGGCTGGGACGAATTCCAGGCCTTGCCGCGCGAAAAGCAGACGTCCGACTTCCACTGCGTGACGACTTGGTCGAAATACGATGTCGATTGGCAGGGGGTGAAGTTTATTGACCTAGCGGCGATGGTGCGTCCGACAGAGGAGGCACATTTTGTCATCGCGCACAGTTTCGACGGCTATACGACTAATGTGCCGCTGGCCGATTGTCTCGACGAGGATGTGATCTTAGCCGATCGGCTCTATGGCGAGCCGCTGCCGATTGAACACGGCGGGCCTATGCGATTGATCGTGCCGGCGTTATACGCTTGGAAATCGGCCAAATTTTTACAGCAGTTGGTCTTTGTCGCGGAGGATCAGCCGGGTTTTTGGGAGGAACGGGGTTACCACGACCGCGGCGACCCCTGGCAGGAAGAGCGCTACGGCTAAAAGCCGCTCCGGTCGTAACGGACGGCGTTGAGCGCGTTTTTTAGTGCGCGACCGGCTTCATCGGCTTCGGTGAGTTTTGTGCCAAATTGTTCGAAGAGTGCAGAATCGTTTAGACGGGCGCCCTCGACGGCCAGGTCGAAGGCCTCCAGGCGCAGGCGAAGATAGTCGCGCAGGTGTTTGTGCACGGTGGCCAATTCTGGGGCGGGAACAATTTCCTGCACCCGGTTGGAGAGCGCGATAAGCTTCGGACGGAAGCGAGACTTGATCAGCGGGACGATCACGTCGCTGGAGACTGAGTCGGCGGGTACGGCGCGGGCGATATCCATATCCAACGAGCGTAGCTCTTGCAATAGCGGCTTGAGGTGGTCCAGACCGGCGTCGATGGCCCCTGCGTTGGTGTGAGGTGTATCTTCTTCGGTGGTTTCGCCGCAACCGAGTGCGATAAGGCAGCATCCCATCGCGCCCAAGAATTTTGTCAACACGTTTTTTAATCCCTTCATAGAGCGTATTCAGTCCCTTCGCGTCCGGCATCGACGGCTACGCCGTTTCCCGAACAGGCCGCTAAAATGGTGTTTATTTCTGCATCACTGCGGTCGGGGTGGTGACTGAAGAGCACCAGTCTGCCGACTTTGGCCCGTGCGGCGATATCGACGCCGTCATCAATAGAGCAATGACCGCTGCCGCGATGTTTCGGGTATTCTTCGTAGGTTAGCATGGCGTCGTGGAAGAGCAGGTCGACGCCTGCAATAAGATCAATGACCTGTTGGCGATGCGCTTCCTGTAAATACTCGACATCGGGTAAATAGGCTATGGAACGCCCGTCAGCTTCGATGCGGAAGCCCAGACAGGTCGTGTCTGCTCGATGGTTGATAAGGGCAGCCTTTATTTTTACTGTGCCGATGGAAAATCCGCTTGTGCCGACTTCTTCGACGACCACATCGGCTCCGATGCCCTCGAGAAAAAAATTCGGCACGGGGCAAAAAGTGGTGTGCATTTGGGTTCGGAGCTGGCAGGCGATCGCGGTATCGGGGCCGTAGATGGTGACGTGGTTGCCCGGTATTAACATCGGTGTAAAGAAGGGTATCCCCTGAATATGGTCCCAGTGGACGTGGGTCAGGAGAATATGCGCGCGGCCCTGGCCTCGCCCGAAGTCGCCTTTAAGCAGATGGTTGCCCAACCAATGCAGGCCCATGCCCGCATCGAGGATCAGTGTGGGGGAGCCCTCGACCTGAACTTCGAGACAGGCGGTATTGCCCCCGTGGATCTGGGTGTTCGGGCTGGGGGTGGGCACCTGTGCGCGGGTGCCCCAAAGCTTGACCTTCAAGGTTGAACCTCTCTTAGAGCGCCAACTCCAGGCCTTCGACTGAGGCAAAGAGGTCGAAGGGGGCTTCTTTGCGATAGCGCTCCTGAATGGCGTCTATTTCGTCGTCGCTGCGGTGTGGCTCATGGTGGAAGAGGGCCACACGTTCGATCTGAGCCTCTTCGCCGAGACGCAGGGCGTCTTCGGGCCGGCTGTGTCCCCAGTCGGGTTTGTACTCTTCGGGGAGGAAGAAAGTATCGCAAACCATAAGATCCGCTCTGTGAGCGAGATCACGTGCATTGTTTTGCAGGTGTTGGTGCCAGACCCGCTGTTGCTCGGAGGAACCGTTTTTCATGCCGTCTCCAAGCAGAATCGGCCCGTAGAGATCGACATCGCTGATATAGGACAGGACTTTGCCCTGGTGCTCGATGCGGTAGCCGCCAGTAACGCTGGGGTGGTTTAGCCGGTGGCAGGTGATTTGCGCCTCGCCAATAGTGATCGGTTCGCCGTCCTGCAATTCAATAAACTCGATTTGTGCTTCGACATTGGCGAGTGGGACTGGGTAAAAAGGGGCCTGTTGTTGAGCCCGGAAGATATCGCCGAGCGAACGGCTCTCATGAGCTAATGCATAAATGCGGATATGGGCGTTTTGGTTGTACTGGGGGGCAAAGTGCGGAAAGCCTTGTACATGATCCCAATGGGTGTGACTGATGAGCAGGTGGATTTCCCGTTGATCGTGTTCGACAAGGTCCTTGCCGAGTGAGCGAATACCGGTGCCGGCATCGATAATTAGACAGGTTTCCCCTGCCACTACCTCGAGACAAGGGGTATTGCCGCCATAACGGACGCTATGTGGGGCCGCGACGGGATAGGAGCCGCGAACCCCCCTGAAGGTGATCTGCATGATACGGATCTATAGGTTTATACTGAACATAGGAAATTTATAGAGTTTATTATATGGAGGATATCTTTATTTCACAAGCATTTACTTTGCTTTGCATTGACATTCTCATTTTGGCGGGTTCTAGCAGTGGAACTGAAGTCGATTTGCGGCATCCCTAATAGGAAGAAAAAGCAGACATTTACAAGGACATAGGCGTTTGTTATAATACTCGGAAGTCTTTGATTTGAGGAGAAAAATGAATAGTATCAGCAAAAAATCGGGTATCGGCGAATATGTGTCCTCGATTCTGATCGCCATTGGTTTAGCCCTGTTGATTCGCACCGGAGTCGTCCAGGCCTTCTATATTCCTTCGGGATCGATGGAAGATACGCTGCTGGTCGGCGACTATCTTTTGGCCAATAAGTTTATCTACGGCGCGCCCATTGATGTGCCGCTGACCAATATTTCTCTCTTTCGCCTGCCTGCGATTAGAGATCCAGAACCGGGAGATATTGTTATTTTTCGCTCGCCGGTGGATGAGGACCGCGATTTGATCAAACGCTGCGTCGCGATTGGGGGGCAAGAGATACGAATCGTTAATAAAGTGCTCTATATTGATGGCGCGCCTTTCCAAGACCCGCCTTTGGCTAAATATGTCGATCGGACCTTCTACCCGGCGATGGCCAATCCCAGGGATAATTTTGGCCCTTATACCGTGCCTGCGGATCATTTTTTTATGATGGGCGATAATCGGGACAATAGCGCCGACAGTCGGTATTGGCGGGCGGTGCCGAAAGAATTGATCAAGGGCAAGGCGATGAGCATATATTGGTCTTGGGCGCCGGATACCCGCGGGCCTTATTATACCGACTTGAGTTCATTGCCGAAGGTGGCGGCGAGCTTTGCCTGGCGTCTGCCCGGCCGAGTGCGCTACGGGCGCCTCGGCGATGTGATTCACTAAGCGGAGGATGCGATGAACCGCAGGAATTCGCGCGACGATTACGACGACCGTTTAGACGATGCGAGCGAGCCGGAGGGGCAGGCCGACGACGAACCGTTGCGATTGGTCGATCAATTGCTCGCACTGGCCCCGGATCGCGATCCGGCCCGGCCGTTGCTCTACCAACTCAGACGCCAACTGATGGATCGCGAAATCTCGTATCAGGAGGCCCGGCGGATGGCTGTGGAGCTCGAAACGGCTCTTGAGAAAGTGACCGCCCCCGCGAATCGGGTCGGCATTTTCTTGGGGATGCCGAGTGAGGGCATCGCCACGGTCTATGTTGGCGGATCCGAATATTATACCAATATCGATCCGCGCGTTAAAGCCGCCGAGCTCAAGGTCGGTTGCCGGGTTTTGGTCAATGAGGCGTATGCGGTTGTTGGCGATTTGGGTTATAGCGCTTCCGGCCCGGTGGCTAAAGTCGGCGATTTACTCGAGGGCGGCCGGTTGCGTATCGCGCAAGCGCATGGGGCCCAAGAGATGATCATGGAGCGCTCGGCGGATCTGGCCGATGTCAATCTGCAGGTGGGCGACGAAGTACGGATGGATCCGGCTTTCAAGGTCGCGTTGGAACTTTTGCAGACGGCGGGCAGCAAGGACTATTTCATCGAGGATGTCCCGCCGACCCCATGGGAGAGCATTGGTGGGCAGGAGGAGGCGATCCAGGCAATTCGCGATACCATCGAGTTGCCGGCGTTGCATCCAGAGCTTTTCGAGCGTTTCGAATATTCGACCCCCAAGGGTTTCCTGCTCTATGGCCCTCCGGGTTGCGGCAAGACCCTCATCGGCAAAGCCACCGCCTACAATTTGGTGCAGCACATGCGCGAGGAGGAAGGGCTCGAGCTAGAAGAATACTTCATGCACATCAAAGGGCCGGAGATTCTCAATATGTGGCTCGGCGAGACGGAGCGGATGGTACGGGAGATTTTTGCCCAAGCCCGCCAGAAGCGCAAAGAAGGTTATCTGCCCTTTATCTTTATCGACGAGGCCGAGTCGATTTTGGGCACCCGGCGTTCGATGCGTAGCCACAATATTTCCAATACCGTCGTGCCGATGTTTTGCACCGAAATGGACGGCATTGAGTCGCTGCACGACGTGGTGCTGGTCTTGGCGTCGAATCGCCATGACCTGATCGACCCGGCGATTCTCCGCCCTGGCCGCATTGACCGCAAGATTAAGGTCGCCCGTCCAAACTATGAGGCTGCACGCGATATCTTAGGGATCTATATCAAAGCCGAATTGCCGATCGATCGCGAGGAGATCAAACAGTACCGCGGCGTGGAAGAAGCGCGGGCGGCGTTGGTTCAGGCGGGTTTGGACGAACTGTTCGCTAAGAGCAATGAGGCTCGTTTCCTGGAGGTCTCTTTGCGCAGCGGGCGGCAAGAAGTGCTTTATCGCGGCGATCTGATATCGGGTGCTATTATCGCTTCGGTGGTGTCGAGGGCCAAGGAAATGGCCATCAAGCGCGCCATCGCCAACAACGACCCCGAGGGCGGGATCTGCAGCGAAGACTTGCGGCTGGCGGCGCGGGCTGAATACCGCGAGAACGAGGTGTTCCCGCCCTCCGACAGCGTCGAGGACTGGCTCAAATTACTCGATTACGAGCCCGAGAACGTAGTAAAGGTTGTGCCGGTCAAACCCCAAATGGAAAAGGCGCTCGAGCCGCGTTCGGGCAAGGTGATCTGACGGGCTTATGCGGCGGCTCTGTGGGGTAGAAACGGAATACGGAATACAGGTGGACGAAGTCGATAATATGGACGTGGTGGTGGAGTCCATGGAATTGATCCGCTGTTACCTGCATCAGGACTTCGTCGCGATCTGGAACTACGCGCTGGAGAACCCGCGTTTGGATATGCGCGGCTTCGAAGTTGACGAGTTGCGCAACGATGTTGACGAGACGCTGCACCTGCAGAAGGACCGCCAGCGCCAGATCCCGCTCGAAGACCTCAAGAGCGACCTGATCATCCACAATGGCGCCCGTCTTTACAATGACCATACCCATCCCGAATTTTCGACCCCTGAATGTTATGGTCTGCACGACCTGGTGGCCGTCGACCGCGCTGGCGAGCAGATCTTGCTGCAATGTGCCAAACAGCGTACGGCAACGCGCGGTGAGGGCGTTGTTAGGCTCTATAAGAACAATACCGACTTCGAAGGGCACAGTTACGGTTGCCACGAGAATTTCCTGCTCAGCCGAGAGATTCCCTTCCAGCAGGTGATTGACGGACTGCTGCCCTTCGTAGTGACGCGACAGATTTTCGCCGGGGCCGGCAAGGTCGGTGTTGAACAGGATACCAGAGCCAGCGCTGCGACTTATCAGTTGGCCCAGCGCGCAGATTTTTTTGAGGTTATCGCCAGCGTCGATACGATGCATCGCCGGCCGTTGGTTAACACCCGCGACGAACCGCATGCCGACGCCGACCGCTATCGTCGCCTCCATCTGATCATCGGCGATGCAAATATGTGCGAATACGCGACCGCGCTCAAGGTCGGTAGTGCCGCTTTGGCGATCGATCTGCTGGAAGCCGGCGAACTACCTACCTGCGAATTGGCCGACCCGATCGGTGCGCTCAAGGAGATCTCCCGCGATGAGTCCCGGCACTGGACGGTGGTCTTGGCTGTGGGGAAAACCAGTTCGGCTTTGGAGATTCAGACCGATATCATGATGGCGGCCCAGCGGCTTTTTAAAGGACGCGATAAGGAGACCGACTGGATCCTTGACGAATGGCGCGGCACGCTAGAGGCCTTGGCACGAGATCCGCAAGAGCTGATCGGACGTCTCGATTGGGTGACCAAAAAGTGGCTATTGGATGCATTCGTTGAGTCGGAGGGACTCGACTGGGAAAAACCTGAGGATCGCACTTGGCTACAGAGCCAGGATCTCGAATATCACAATATCGACCCGGCCGAAGGCCTTTATTTAATGCTGGAGCAGCAAGACCAGGTAGAACGCCTAGTCACGGAGGAGGAGGTGCTCAGGGCTATGGTCGATCCGCCACGGGATACCCGGGCGTACTTTCGCGGTAAAACGCTGCAGAAATTCTCCAACGAAGTGCGTTCGCTTAACTGGGACAGCATCGAATTTGCCGTTGGGGGCGGTAGTCGAGTCGTCGATCTCAAGGGTTGTGTAGACAAGCAGACGGCAGCTTATTATAATGAATCTTTAGACGCTGCGAAAAGCGTCGAGGATCTGTTGCAAAGACTGGAGGCTGCTTCCGGGCAGCCACCCGAAACAGGAGGTGCTCAATGAGCGATTTTATTGATTACAGAGATCGCGCCCCCCGGCCGACCAAACCGATTGATGATGGTGGTGGGGAGTCTGATGAAGGGCCGCGCCGGCCCAAGGTCGAGAAGCCCAGCACCGACGATATTTTAAAGCGAATGAAGAAAGTAGATCCCAACCAAGCGCGGCGCTATCGCCAGCGTACCGGGCAGTAGCCGCCCATGGAGAGCTGCGATTTTCTCGACTTGCTCAGGGAAGGTGGGCATTTGTCTGCCGCACCGAGCACGGTTCAAGAAGGGCTGATCGAGCAGGTCGAGGGGACGACGATTATGGCCGTTCGCTACGCCGACGGGGTCTTGGTCGCCGGCGACCGCCGGGCGACGATGGGCAACTTGGTGGTTTATGACCGGGCCGATAAGGTCTTGAGCATTGATGACGACGCGGTTATGGCGATCGCCGGGTCGCCGTCGGTTGCCTATGATATCGCCCGGATGCTGGAAATGTCGGTGCAGCATTATCGCCGCAGTCAGTTACAGCGGTTGAGCCTCGACGGCAAGTTGCGCACGCTCTCGCGTCTATTGCGCCAGAACTTGCCGATGGCGATGCAGGGGATCGGTGCGGTGGTGCCAATCTACGCGGCCTACGACCAGGACGCTGGGGGAAGCAGGATTTTCTTTTACGACCTCCTGGGCGCTGAGTTCGAATGCGTCGATTTCTGTACCACGGGATCGGGTTCGAACATTATCCGCGGTGCGCTCTACTACCAGAATCGCTGGGGCACGCCGCTGGCAGAGATGGCGGAGGAACAGGCAGTGGAGACGGTGCTCAAGATGCTAGAGACCGCCGCCGAATACGATACCGCCACCGGCGGATTTCGCGAGACGGCGCGTATTTACCCTCAGGTTATAAAAGTCACGGCCGCCGGGCTGAACAAGGTGTCCGAAGGCGAAATGGCCGCGCTCTACGAGAAGGCTTAGGGATATGCTGGAAGAGCCGTATCGCTGGGTCGAGGCTATCAACAACCGCCGCGAATATCTGGAGGATCAACTCTCGGGCGGCAGTCCGGTGGTGGGCATGACCTATGCAGATGGGGTGCTGTTACTGACGACCACCCCGGGGCCGCGCAAGCTCTTTGAAATCTATAATGAGATCGCCTTCGCTGCTGTCGGGCACCCGGCCGACATAGAAAAGTTGCGCAAGGCCGTTATCGATATTGCCCATATCGAAGGTTTTAATCTCTCCGCCCGCGATGTGACCTTGCAGCGCCTGGTAAGTTTCGGTATCGGCCCGCTGATGAAGGCGGCCTTCGATGAGATCTTCCGTTCGCCCTTTATCGCCCGAGTGATGATGGCCGAGTTAGACCCCGTCGAGGGCGGGGATGTCTTCTATACTATTGACGCAGATGGTTCCTTCGCGCAGGGCGGCCGAGTGGCGGCTATCAGCGGCAATGAAGAAAGCGCCCGGGCGATGACGGCGAAACTGGGGCAAGTCGATGGGGCGTTGCCGCTCGAAGAAGCTTTGGATGCGGCTTTACAGGTCTGGGGATTGGGGCGGTTGGTGCTCGACTCTGAGGAAGGGCAAGCACCGAGTGAGAGTGATGTGCGCGAATTCTTAAAGGACGGTTTGCAGGGGCTGAAGGTCGAGGCCGCCGTGTTGGATCGTGAACGAACCGTCAAATCGAAATTCAACCTGCTGACCGAAGATGAGTTTCCCTTGGCCGCCTACATCGGGGCATAGGCCATGAAGGATCGAATTTACGGTATTGAAACAGAATTCGGCTGTCTGCCGCCGGACTCGGACCCCTTTCTAAGCCCCGATTTCATATCGGTGAAAACCAAGGACTGGGTGTTTTATCGCGAGGGCTTGGGGATCGTCGATATCCATTATCGCGGGCGAGACGAGCCCCCGGGCAATGGCGGCTTCCTCTTCAATGGCGGCCGGGTCTATATCGACATGGGCCATGTCGAATACGCTACGCCCGAATGCAGCGGCCTTTTTGACCTAGTCGCTTCCGATCGGGCGGGGGAATTGATGGTCCAACGCGCGTTGGAGCAACTGGATCTGGCCGAGACCGCCTCTTTCTTCAAGAATAATATCGATCATTACACCGGGGCGACTTTCGGCTGCCACGAGAACTATCTCGTGCGCCGCGATGTGCCTTTCTCGCAGGTGTTGCTGCCGGCGATGTTGCCCTTCTTTGTCACCCGACAGATTTTCGCCGGCGCTGGCAGGGTGGGTTGTCACACAGATGTTTTCGAGTACGGTAGCGCCGAGGACGAAGGCGTTTCCTTCCAGATCTCGCAGCGGGCTGATCACATTGTCACCGAGATCTACCAGTGGATCCAGTTCAGTCGCGCGATCATTAATACGCGTGATGAGCCCTTGGCCGACTGGGGTCTATATCGCCGTTTGCATTTGCTCGTTGGCGACTCGAATATGATGGAGTTCGCCACTGCGCTAAAAGTGGGTACGACCGCTTTGGTGCTACAGCTTTTGGAAGAGGGCATTGTCCCCGAGATCAAACTGCTCGATCCGGTGCAGGCGATTCGCGATATTTCGCGAGATATGAGCTTCCGCTGGGAAATTCAATTGGAAGACGGCAGCTATACCACCGCCGCCGAAGTCCAGCGAGAGTATCTCGATCTAGCCGAGCGCTATTTGCGCGGCCAGGACGAGGAGGGCGATTGGGTCTTGGACGAGTGGCGTTTCGTGATTGACGGTTTGACTCACGATCCAGGCTCGTTGGTCGATCGAGTCGACTGGGTGGCTAAGAAGTGGCTCTTGGAGCGCTTTATGAAAGAAGAGGGCTTGGATTGGCACGATACCTGGGTCCAGAGTTTGGATTTGGAATATCACAATCTCAACGCCGAAAAAGGCCTCTATTTCGATCTTTATCGGCGCGGGCTGGTTAAACGTGTCGTCGACGACGAGCAAATCAACCAGGCGATAGCGAGCCCGCCCGCCAATACTCGCGCTAAAGCGCGTTCGCAGGTTATGCGGGCATTGACGGGGCAGAAGGCGCGCTATGTGATCGATTGGGATTCGATTTATGTCGAAGATGAGAAATATCTCAACCTCGATGATCCCTTCCTTACCTACGAGCGAGAAGCCGACGAATTTATCCGCGAATGCGAGCAGGGTCCGGTCGAGGATATTTAGTTTTTGGCGATTGCCAAGTTTTTATTATATTAATAAGTGTTGTAGTTAGTTAGTTAGACCGATCCCCCAAGGAGAAGTCCATGTTACTTTCAACTACGGCCACAGGTGTGTTCAGCGTACCGCTTAAGGCCCGTCATCAGCGGCGTGTACCCTCTCAGGGGTTTAGTGTCAAAGACGGTCTAGGTATTTCACCATTGCGTGCTACCAGTGGCCCACCCAGCATTTCTCAGGCGGCCCCTCGACGGACGGCCAGCCTTGTCAAACCGCTACAGGCGGGTGGTGGGGTATTGTCCAAGTTGCAGGGGGCGGTGCGTAGCGCTAGCCCGCTGACAGCAGGTGTGCGCACTAGTCATCGTTTACAGGCTAAACCTGCCGGCGTGTTGCAAGCGCGCCAGTCGAGTCTTGTCGGTTCGTTTCGCAAGATTGATCGCGGCAGTCGTTTGCTCCAGGCTAGCGCCAGCCCTTTCCGCCTGCAGGGTGGTTTCGGTGCCCAATTCGGCACGAGTAGTCTGAATTTGTTGGGTTAGCGGCTTCCATGCCGCTGCGGTTTTACCCTTTTTTCTTTTTTCTTTTTTCTCCATTACATATATCAGCGGCGGAATTTGTTTGCGCCGTTGCTGCGCCATCTGCTAAGATTGGGCTGCAAGCTCCGGAAAGCTTGAGCGCATTGGTCCTCTTTGTGCAATTCCAGGATGAGGGTGCCGGGGAATCTGCGCCCTCATGGGCTGGAGATCTTTTTACCGCGGACATGCCCGGTAGTTTCGCGCACTTTTATCGCGCGATGTCCGGTGGCCGATTAACTGTCGAAGGGCAGGTGTTGCCGCGACGGTATCGCTCGTTACAGGGGGCGGATGCCTATCTGGCGGAGACGCCGGGGACTTTGGGTGGTTACGGGCGTTTCAATCGCGAAATCCTTGCTCAGGCCGACGGGGACATCGATCTGGGGCTATTCGACAATGACGGTCCGGATGGAATGCCGAATTCGGGTGATGACGACGGCTATGTGGATATCGTCTTTATCAATTTGCATACAGTGCCGCGCGATTTTTTTATCAGCACGGCGACCGGCATCGCCTCGCTGGGTCTAGACGCCGATTTCATCAGCGATGATCTGGCGGCAGCTGGTGGTTTTGTGCGGGTGCGCAGCCGTTTTACCGGTTTTGGTGGCACGACACAGAGAGGGCATACCTTTAGTGTCACGGCCTCGACGATGTGCCACGAATTCGCGCATGTTCTAGGGGTGCCGGACCTTTTTGACCAGACCTCAGTGACGGCGGCGGGCGAGTTGGCTCCAGAGGAAGATTCGGCGGGTATCGGCAAGTGGGGAATTATGGGTTTGGGGACCCTGGGGTGGGGTGTGGAAGACGGACCGAATGCCTTTTCTGCCTGGTCGTTGGCCGAGCTTGGGTGGGTTGAGGTGGTGGATCTGTTGCAGGACGTGCGGGATCTGCAGATCGATGAGATTTTCAGCGGCCGGCGCGTATACAAAATCGCGTTGACCGAAGACGAGTATTTTCTGCTTGAACACCGGCAGGCGGGGGGCTCTTATTACAATCGCAATATTCCCCAGGGTGGGCTACTCATATGGCATGTCGACGAACGGGCGGACAACGACGAAGAGCGGCATAAGCAGGTCGACTTGGTCTGCGCCGACGGGCTTTTTGCCGATCGGGGGTTTCCCGGAGCCGTCGATGACCCGGTCGAGGGCAGTGATAACCTAGATTTTTGGTCGCGTGACGACGCTTACGCGCAAGCTCATAATGGCAACCAAGGGGATGCGACGGATCCTTTTGACGGGGTGCGTTTCGATCGCTTCGCCTGGGATAGCAATCCCGCCTTGAGCGCTCATACGGGCTTCACGCGGAATTTGCCCTTGGGGGTGGTGGTGGAGAATATCCGTCGGCGCGGCGCGGTGATGCTCGTCGATGTAGTTCGACTGGAGTTGCCCGGACATATTGCGAATAATACGATGTGGTCGGGGCGAGTGGATCTCGACGCGGATATTGTCGTAGAGCCGGGCGCGAAATTGACCATCGCGGCCGATACTGAAGTGCGCTTTGCCCGCGGTGACAAACGGGGTGAGGGGTTTGACCCGGATCGCGGTGAATTGATCGTTTATGGTGATCTCGAGGTTGGATCGGGGGTTAGCTTCGCCTCAAGTGCGGCGCGCACGGGGGCATTGGATTGGTCGGGTATTTACTTGCTCGACGGTCAGGCGGCAAATTTCGCGGCGATACCGATTGAAAACGCCCATCGCGGTTTGTTGCGCTATCGGTTGCCGCAGGGACAGACGCAGTGGACCGACGATCAGGAAATACACGCTGATCTATTGGTTCCCGCTGGGGCTGAATTGAGGATCGGTCCGGGAGTACGGGCTTTTTTTGATAGAATTGATCGCAGTCAACGCGGTATCTCGCCGAATCTCGTCGAACTCGTCGTCGAGGGGGCATTGACGATCGAGGGCGAGGCGGGGAACCTGGCGCGGTTGACGACCGACCTGGGGCCGAACAATGATGGTCTCTGGTATGGTATTCGCGTAATGCCCGGAGCCCAGGTTGACGTGCGTTATGCGCAATTGGACCGGGCTGGTTTCGGTTTCAGTGGCGAAGTTGACAAGGAGACCGGTCTGCGCATCGCGGATACTGTCGTGCGTGAAAATGGCGGCAATGGATTGCGTTTGACTCTCAACGGCGAGGCGCAAATCGACCGCAGTCTGTTCACGGCTATCACCGGTGCGGCTTTGCGCCTGGACGGCAGCGGTTTGCTGCGCCTGCGCAATTCGCGGATTGAGGGTAATGGCCAGGAAGGGATTCTGCTCAACAACGCCTCATTGGAAGCGATCCGCGTTGTGGTGACGAACAATGGTCTGCTCGATCCGGAGGACCCGCGTTCGGGAGTGCGGGCGGTCGGTGGCAGCGGCCAAAAGATTGAGATATGGGCGTCTGAGATTGAGCGGAGCACGCAGCACGGTTTGGACTTAGAGGAGTGGTTGGGCGAGATACAACTGCACGATAGCCGTATCGGCGCCAATCAGCGCGACGGTTTGCGCGCAAAGGGCGCAGAACGTCTGGTGTTCGAGCAGGTGCTCGTGGAGCGCAACCTGCGCGGTGGGGCGGTGGTCGCGGGTTCGCCGGTGGAGATCTGGACTTCTACTTTTAGCGCGAATATCGGCGCGGGGCTGCACTTGGGGCCAGGGTCTACAGGGGCTATTGAAATGAGCAAGTTCCGCGGTGGGCGGGGATTACAGTTACAGGGAGTGGAGCAATTGTCGATGCGCGAAAACGATTTTGTCAACGCGACCTTGGGGCTCGCCTCCGACGATTCGAGACCGAGTATCCGCCTGAATCGCTTTACCGGCAATGCCACCGCGATTCGCATCGAGGGGCAACGGGTACCGGAGGAAATCCGCGGCAATGTCTTCGCCGACAATGCGACCGCGCTTGAAAACCTGAGCGCGGCGAGGGTAGACGCGAAAGATAATTACTGGGGTACAGCCGATAGTTCGGCAATTGCCGGGCAGATCAAAGGCGCGGTCGAATGGGCACCCTTTCTGTCCGAAGAGGGTGCGGTCGGGACGACGGTATCGGCGGTGGGTGCCCTGCCTGCCAATTTTGCGCTCTATCCCGCTTATCCGAATCCCTTTAATGCACAGCTCACCTTGTCGTTTGATTTACCACGATCGACGGCGGTCGAGCTGGTCCTTTATGACGCATTGGGGCGGCCGGTGCGCCGTCTCGTCAGCGGGGCGCTGGAAGCCGGCGCCTATCGCTTGGGTTGGGACGGGCGCGATGAGGGGGGAGAACGGGTCGCTTCGGGAATTTATTTTATTCGGCTGGTGGCCGGGTCTTTTGCCGAGACGGGCCGCATTGCCCTAGTGCGCTGAACCCTTCGACGCTTTTATAGGATATTGACATGGGTGGAATGGTATGGGTGCCACCGCCGTGGATCAGTGCGCAGCCCGGTCAGCGAGAAGCAGCGATCAATAAACGCAAAAGAGCCGATCTGGTTTCCCGGACCGGCTCTTTTGCGTTATGCGTTATCCCCTTAGACGCGCAATTGCTTTTTGATCAATTCTTGTACCAGTTGTGGATTGGCCTTACCGCGGGTCTCCTTCATCACTTGGCCCATCAGGAATTGCACGGTCTTCAAATTGCCGGCCTTGATTTTCCCCGCCGCATCTGGGTTATCCTCGATGACTTTGGCCACCGCTTCGTCGAGCTCGCTGGTGTCGGAGATCTGCTTGAGGCCCTTGCTTTCGACGATCGCGGCGGGTGAGCCGCCTTTTTCCCAGACTTCGATAAAGACTTCGCGGGCGGCGGTCTGGTTGATGGCGCCGTCCTTGACTAGGGCCAGTAGTTCGACGAGTGCGGCGGGCGAAACTTTGGCGTCGGCGATTAAAACATCCTCATCGTTGAGGCGGCGGAATATCTCCCCGGTGACCCAGTTGGCAACTAATTTGGGATCGGCGCCGGAGTGTTGCGCGGCTTCTTCGAAGTAGGCGGCTACCGCGGCGTCTTCGATCAGGACCGCTATATCTTTTTGGTTGAGGCCATAAATTTCGCTGAAACGAGCAGCCTTGTCGGCGGGTAGCTCGGGCAGCTCGCGGCCGACCCGGTTGATCCACTCGACTTCGAGATGCACGTCGAGCAAGTCGGGCTCGGGGAAATAGCGATAATCTTCTGAAGTTTCTTTGGAGCGCTGTTCGCGGGTGACGCCCATCTGCTCATCCCAGCCCATGGTTACCTGACGGACCTGGCCGCCCTCTTCGATGACCTGCTGTTGGCGTTCGACCTCATAGGCGATGGCGTTGCGTACGGCGCGGAAGGAATTGAGGTTTTTGACTTCTACCTTGGTGCCAAACTCGTCCGACCCCTCGGGCCGGATCGAGATATTGGCTTCGCAGCGCATTGCACCCTTTTCCATATCGCCTGAGGAAGCGCCTAGGTAGCGGACGACTTGGCGGATCTTGTTGAGATAGTCGAAGGCCTCGTCGGCCGAACGGATTGAGGCGTCGGTGACGATCTCCATCAGCGGCACGCCGGCGCGATTGTAGTCGACCAGGCTGGCGCGGCCGGTGTGCTGGAGTTTGCCGGTATCTTCTTCTAGATGTACGCGTTCAATACCTATTTTTTTAGGGCCGTCTGCGCTGGTTATCTCGACCCAGCCGTCCTCGCATAATGGCAGCTCGTATTGCGATACCTGGTAGCCTTTGGGTAGGTCGGGATAGATGTAATTTTTGCGAGCGAAGACATTGTGCGGCCTGATCTGGCAATGCAGGGCCAAGCCGGTCATCGCCGTTAATTCCATCGCTCGGCCGTTGATTACGGGTAGGGCGCCAGGTTGTGCGGTGCAGACTGGGCAGATATGGAGGTTGGCTTCGACCTGGAAATGATCGGCGGCGCAACCGCAGAACATCTTCGAGGCGGTTTGTAGTTCGACATGGACTTCCATGCCGATGACGGTTTCGTAACGCAAGGGGCTTGCTCCTCTAGCTGCACTTGGACAGACGGACCGTGGTATTCCCTTCACTCATTCTCGGATCGCAATCCTACGATCCTCCGAGGCTTGTCTATGGGAATACCCTCGGTTCGTCCTGCGATGTTTCAGTGGGTGGTGCTAGGACAAAGCATGACTGCTTAAGCTCGGTCGGGATAAATGTAAAAATAAGAATAGGCGGTCTTTTCGCCCACCCTCAAATGGAGAGAGTGGGCGAAAAAGAAAGGCTTTGCAATTTTCGCTCAAGCGAAGAGCACGTGCTGGCGGAGGAAGGCCTCGCAGGAGGTGTAGAAAGATTGGATGGTTTCGGGTTTGCGCCAGCCGTGGCCTTCGCCCTCGTAGAGGTGGTATTCGTGGGGGATATTGCGGCGGCGCAGGGATGCGACGATTTCTTGGGCTTGCGAAGGCGGGACGACCTTGTCTTCGCTGCCTTGAAAGATGGCTATCGGGTCGCGAAGCTGGTCGGCGGAATAGATCGGCGAGCGCTCGCGGTAGAGGTCGCCGGCTTCGGGCAAGGGGCCGAGCAGCGAGTCGAGGTAATAGGCTTCGAATTTATGGGTGTCGGCGGCGAGGGTGAAGAGGTTAGAAATACCGTAGAGGCAGACACCGGCACGAAAGAAACCCGGTTGAACGGTGAGTGCGCGCAAGACGGTGTAGCCGCCGGCGCTGCCGCCCATGATCACTATGCGCGTGGGGTCGGCTAAACCCGTATCGCTAAGGTGTTGAGCGCCGCCGACGGCATCTTCGACGTCGAGGATACCCCAGTTGCCGCGCAGGGCTTTCATGTATTTGCGTCCATGGCCGGTGCTGCCGCGATAATCGATGTCGAGTACTGCCCAGCCGCGGGTGGCGAAATATTGATTTTTGGCCTCAAAACCGGTTTCGACCTGGGTGGTTGGTCCGCCGTGTATCATAACGATGAGAGGCGGTCGCCCACGCCCGGAAAAACGGCTGCTGGCTGGCGGGTAATACAGGCCGTAGACCGTAGTCGAATCCGGAGCCACCCAGGACACCGGATCGGGTGCGGAGAGGTCGGCGGGGGCCAAAGACTCGCCGCTCGAACGGGCGCGTATCTTACTTTTGTTGGCGATGCAGGAGACGATGCGCGCCGGGATCGCGCTCGATGCGGCGATGCAGGCTAGACCCTTCCCGCGCGGGGCGGCGGCGACCTGTTCTATATGAGAATATCCAGCGAGTGCCAAGATTGGAGTGATGGTAGCGGTCTGCAAGTTGAGGCTGTGGGCGCGGCGTTGGCTGTTTTCGCTGCGGATAAAATACAGAGTACGGCTATCGGCTGAAAACGAAAAAGCTCTAAGCCCTTGGATCCAGGCAGGGCCGGCAACTTCGTGGGCGTCTTCGCTTAGGCAGCGGGTCTCGCCGCTTTCTAGGTCACGAAGCCAGATATTACTGTGACCGCGCTGGTCGGAAGCGTAGACCAGATGGCGGCCGTTGGGTGAGAAGTGGGGTTGCGCGACGACGGTGTCGATGTCTCCGGCGAGTGTTGTCTTGTCGCGGAGGCTGGGCAGGCCGTCGCGGCTGCGCGCGAGTTGTGCGAGCACCAACCGGGTCCCGTCCCAGGGCATTTGCGGGTGGTCCCATTCTATCCAAGCAAGGCGGTCGCCTTTGGGGTGCCAGGCCGGTTGCATATAGAAATCGGCTCCGGTGACCAGTCGTTGTGGCCAATGGCGGCCTTCGGTGTCGACGACGGCCAAACTATCGCGGCCTTCATCGCTGTGTACATAGACCAGATGTCGGCCATCGGGTGAGGGCGTCGGCGATGCGGCCGAACCGAACTCGGGGGTGATGGGGCGTGCAGGACCGCTGGCGAGCGCTTGTCTGTAGAGGCGACCGGAGTATTCGACGAAGTAGGCGTGGCCGTGGGCGACGGCGAAATCGCCGCCGCCATAGCCGACTTGTGCGCGAATAGAGAGCGTGGTGTTGAGATCGCGCGGTGCTTCGTCGTGTGGCTGGCAGACCAGTATGCCTTGTGGCCCTCGGCCCTCAAGCCAGACGAGGGTGCGGCCGTCGGAATCCCAAGCCAGGTCGCGCAAACGCGTAGCGGCGGCCAGGTCGCCGGGCGCGAGGGGGCTTGGCCAGAGGCCGAAGGGACGGACTTCCATCTACTGTAATTCCATCAACTCGATTTTGACTTGGTCGGGGCCGTTTATAAAGACGATGCGCATGCCGTTTTCAAGGGCTACTGGCCCCATCCAGATCTCGACGCCTTGTGCTTCGATATCGGCGAGGGTTTGGTCGAAGTCGTCGGTGTTGAGGGCGAAGTGGTCGTAGCCTTGGTAACGGCCGAGGTCCATGTCGGTGAATTCGCGATCGGTGACCGTGATTTGCGTGGCGCCGATGTGCACGGGGACCCAGGTGGCGCCGCCGCGCTCGAAGGGTTCGTCGCTGGTGGCGTTGAATGTTTTTTTGTACCAGTCGACGGCTTCGTCGACATTTTTGGTCTCGTGATGGATATGGTTGAAGGTGTAGTTGGGCATGGTTAGGCTCCTTGGTTAGTTAGATATAGAATGATCGTTTGTGCTGTATGGGACACCTTTGAGGAGGACGTCTCCGGGTTATTTATTTAAAGTCCTCTCGGCTCGTCGCCCCTCGCAGCGCTTTCGCGCTGACTCACCGCCTCACTGCCCGGCCCTCTCATCGCACGACTCCTTAAATAACCGTGCGGCGGACCCTTTAAAGGCTTGCTTGGAAGAGGGTTTTATTTTTATGGCCCGCCGCGCCTAGTACAATTAGCAGCCCTATTGATTGTTGGGCTAAATGTTTACGCTGCTGTCGGTTTCTTCCTGAATTGATGGTAATCGTCGCTGTACAATAGGTCTTTCAGGTTTATGCGCTGGCCGTCGAGTTGGTCGGAGATATTGGCACCGAGTACGGCCGCGTGGCTGTTCAGGCTGGAGGTGAAGGTGTTGAGCAAGGGGTCTTCGCTTTTTGCGCCGACAGCGGTGACAAAGGCGCGGGCGATTTCTAAGGTGGTGTTGTTGCGCGGGCCGAAGTCGAGGGCGTGCCCGAGGGCGGTGGGATCTACCTTGCCTTCGGGCGGTGGGTAAGGGCCGTCGTAATAATAGGCGACCGGGCCGTTGCCGCCGTCGATTTTTAGATGGCCGCGATCCCACATGATGTCGTGGTAGTTGTCGCCCCAGAAAGTTTTGCGCAGACGGCTCATGATTAGATGGGCGATGGCGCCGGATTCGAAACCGTAGGTGACGGAATAGGCGTCGGGGTTGTCGCCACCATCTTCGATATCGTCCGCGGCGCGTTGCATATAACGCGCTTCGGTCCAGGCGATGTCGCCGGCCCAGAAGCGCATCAGGTCGGTCTGATGGATGCCGGCTTCGACCACGGTGGAGCCGGACCAGGCGCGGTTGGCGGTCCAAACTCTGTTTTGCGGCC
>DQLG01000402.1 GCA_015660315.1 Candidatus Latescibacterota bacterium | reverse complement strand
GCTATGTGAAGCTGGAGACCAATATGGGGGTTACGGGCTGGGGTGAGATTAATAATATGGACACCAAGGTCGCCTGTGCGCTGGCCGAATCATTGGGGGAACTGGTCATCGGCGAGAATCCGACCCGCATCGAGCATTTGTGGCAGCGGATGTTCCGCGCCCACCGCAATCTGCGCGGCGGCGGTTTTATGATGCATGTGATCTCGGCGATTGATATGGCGCTGTGGGACATCGCCGGCAAACTCCACCAGGTACCGGTTTATCGTCTGCTCGGTGGGCCATCGCGCGACAAGGTCTGGATGTATCCGAGCCCCAAAGCGCTGAAAATCAGCCCTGGGCATTCGCGCTATCATGCGGGCACGCCGGCGGATATCGAAGGGTTGGTGAAGTCGGTCGCCGAGGCCCGCGCCAAAGTGGGTCCGGATGGGGCGGTGATGTTCGACGCGCACAGTATGTTGCCACTGCCGCTTGTCAAGCAATTTGCCGGTTATCTCAAATCGGACGATCTGTTCTTTCTCGAAGAGGCCTGGGTACCGGGCAATATCGAAGCGATGCACAAGTTGCGTGAGGCGGTATCGGTGCCCTTGGCGACGGGTGAACGGGATCGCACGATCTGGGAGGTGCGCGAGATTTTGGAGGCGCAGGTCATCGATATTTTGCAACCTGATTGCGGCCATGGCGGCGGTATCACGCAGATGATGAAGGTCGCCGCGCTTTGCGAGGCGCACCACGTGCCTATCGCCCCGCATTGCACGATGTCGTATTTGGGGCTGACCGCGAGTCTACACGTAGCGGCGACGGTGGCCTTTTTCTTGATACACGAAGGTTATACGCACCAATTGCCCGAGGGGGTGGCCAACAAGACCTGGACGATGGACGACGAGGGTTTTGTCAGTTTGCCGGAAGGCCCTGGTTTGGGCGTGGAGATCGACGAAGAAAAGGCCATCGCCGTCGCTCAGGAGCCGGAGCGACAATTCAAATGGCCCAACAACCGGCTGGTCGATGGCTCGGTAGCGGATTATTAAATGTGAAAACACTAATTCTCGAAGAACCGGAAAAATTCAAGCGTGTCGATACACCCGAACCGGGTAAACCCGGCCCGGGGCAGGCGCTGTTGCAAGTGCAGCGGGTCGGTATCTGCGGTACGGATCTGCACGCCTTTGTCGGTCGCCAGCCCTTTTTTGAGTATCCGCGAATTTTGGGGCACGAGTTGGGAGTCGAGGTGGTAGCTATCGGCGAGGGGGTGGATCAAGTCGTTGTAGGGGATCGTTGTGCGGTTGAGCCCTATCTCAACTGCGGCACGTGTCGGCCCTGCCGATTAGGGCGGACAAACTGCTGCGAAAAACTGCAAGTCCTCGGCGTGCATGTCGACGGGGGGATGCGCGAGCAGATCGTGGTGCCTGCGGCCAAATTGCATGTATCGAAGACACTGGAGTTGGAACAGTTGGCCCTAGTTGAGACGATGGGCATTGGCGCGCACGCTGTCGACCGCGCCAGACTGACTAAGGGCGATACCGCGTTGGTTGTCGGTGTTGGGCCGATTGGCTTGGGCGTGGTGCAGTTCGCGCAGATCGCGGGGGCCGAGGTGCTGGTTATCGACGCGGATGAGAGGCGTCGGGATTTCTGCCGTGAGCAGTTTGGGGTTGAACACACTTGGGCGCCGGGTGAAGACACTTTGGCGCAGTTGCAAGAAGCGCTCGACGGGGAACTGCCGGCGACGGTATTTGACGCGACCGGCAATGCAGGTGCGATGATGCAGTCGTTTTTTTATGTTGCCAATGCCGGACAGCTGGTCTATGTAGGTTTTCAGCTCGGCGAGATCGCCTTTCCCAACCCAGAATTTCACCGCCGTGAGATGAGCATGCTCAGCAGCCGCAACGCGGTGGGGGCTGATTTTAAACGAATTATCGGCTGGATGGAGGAGGGAAAGGTCGACACACGGCCTTGGATCACCCATCGCGCTACGTTTGACGATGTGGCCGAGCAGTTTCCGGCTTGGCGCGAGCCGGGCACGGGGGTGGTTAAGGCGGTGTTGCAGATGTAGTGAGGTACAGCCCGGCTGCCTAGACGCTGTTGGCCTGTTGTTGTCCCCTGAGCAGTGGATAGTCCGGTTGTTCTTCTGGCTCGCCGGTCCAACGCGAGTGCGCGCCCATATAATGGGTAGCCAGCCCGCGGCGGCGTGTCGCGGTGTGGTTCGCGCCGGACCGGTGTAATAACAGGCTATGGTGGAAAGAACAGTCGCCGGCTTTGAGCAGGATCGGTTGTTCGCGGTCGCGGTCAATGGCGGTATCGGGAATTTTTTGGTCTTGCCGGTCGCCGACCATCCATTTATCGCTATGTTCTTTGAGACCTTCTAAGTGGCTGCCGGGTACGACCCATAGGCAGCCATTTTTTAATGTGACATCGTCTAAGGCAACCCAAGCGGTGAGGATAGCCATAGGCTCGATTTGGAAGTAGGCCGAATCCTGGTGGTAGGTTTTTTCGATGCCGCCGGGGCCTTTGATAAAGAGTTGGTCGTCGAAGAATTTGATATCGGGTCCAAGCAGGGCTTCGGCCGCGTCGAGTAGGTTGGCTTGTGTGGCGTGGTCCATAAAGAAGGGGTCGTGTCTGGCGGGGTTGTTG
>DQLG01000611.1 GCA_015660315.1 Candidatus Latescibacterota bacterium | reverse complement strand
CGCCGCATCAGTCGGCCCTCGACCGTGTTGCCGGTATCGTGAGAGTCCTTGATCGAATCCCAGACGCGCATGAAATCGGCTTTTTGCTTGGAGAGCACGACCTGGCCCTCTTGGTCCTCGACATTCTCCAGGAAGACCTCGACTTCTTGGTCGATCTCGATGGCCGCAGGATCGGCGAACTCTTTGATGGAGACGGCGCCCTCGGACTTGAAGCCGATGTCGACCATCACCTCGCTCGGGCCGATCGATACGACGGTGCCTTTGACAATCTGGCCTTCTTTGATACCAGAGATGCTTTCTTCGTAGAGGGCCATAAACTCGTTGACTTGGTCCTCGTCGTATTCGGGCTTCTCTAGCTCCTCGATACTGACGTTGCCGTATATCGGCTTTTCCTGCGGCTCTTCCGCCGCGGTAGTTTCTTCAGTCATGTTGGTGAAATCCTCAGTGAGATACACGTTAAAGCGAAGTATCTGCACGGTGGTGCAGCCTCGCTGTTTGTGAAACTTCGGGTGCGGCCTTTCCGCATCCGAACTACTCGGCGTTTTCAGGCGCCGTTTTTGCGGGCGAGTTCGACAATGTGCTCGACCTGGCCTTCCAACGTCATCGCAGTGGTGTCGATATCGGTCACTTGCGCGTCTACGCTGGTGACGCCATAATCGCGCTCGGCGTCTTCTATATCCCGGACTTCAATATCCGCCCGGAGTTGATCTTTGCTAATGCTCACCCCTTTTTCCATCATTTCCCGATGCCGTCTATCGACGCGTTCGGCGAGTTCGGCGAACATGTGGATCTTTAACTCGGCGCCGGGGAAGACCACCGTTGCCATGTCCCTTCCTTCGGCGACGATGCCGCCAGAAAGGCCCATGCGCTGTTGCTCGGCGACTAGGGCGCGACGGACCTGGGGAATGTTGGCATACGAGCCTACCTTGCGGTTGATCTCGGGCCGGCGGATCTCTTCGCTGACATCCTCTTCGTTGAGCAGGACGCGGCCCCCTTGCTCGTGGGGCTGCAAATCTATGGTCAGCTTTGCCAATAGGGTCTGCAAAGCCGGCAGGTCCCCAGGGTCCACGTCGCCGCGAGTCGCCGCCAGTGTTACGGCCCGGTACATCGCGCCGGTATCGATATGGCGATAGCCCAAGTGTTCAGCCACGAGTTTCGCAGTGGCGGTTTTGCCCGCACCAACGACGCCGTCGATGGCGATTATTATGCCGCGCGAGTTCATAAACCAACTCTCGCTTTCAGGTCCTTGATCTCCTCTGTCTTGAGGGGCCGATACTGACCCTCGGCCAGTTCGTCACTGTGTAGCCCAGCGAAATCAACCCGCGCCAATTCGCGGACTGGATGGCCGATGGCGAATAGCATGCGGCGGATCTGGCGCTTGCGCCCTTCGTGTATGCAAAGGCTCAGTCGTGCCCGTTTTTTATAGCCATCGCTCCAGCGGTCCTCTATTTGCACCTCGGCAGGGGCGGTTGGACCGTCGTCGAGGTCTATACCTCGACGCAGTCGGTCGAGCTTGTCCTCGGTCGGGTCGCCGCTGACAACGGCTACATAACGCTTGTCGACGACAAAGCGCGGGTGCAAAAGTCGATAGCCCAATTCGCCGTCATCGGTTAGCAGCAGTAGTCCAGTTGTATCCATGTCGAGGCGACCGACAGGCACTGTGCCCGGATGCAGACCCTGTAAAAGGTCATAGACCGTTGGCCGCTTACCGGGATCGCTGCGGGTAACCAAATAACCGGCCGGCTTATTTAAGAGCACATACTCATATTGATCGGGGAGTATGACCGGCTGCTCTTGATATTCAACTCGGTCGGTTTTTACATCGACAACCCGGCCTGGTTCGTCGACGATTTCGCCGTTGATGCTTATAACCCCGTTCTGTATCAACTCGTCGCTGCGGCGTCTTGAGGCAATGCCGCAACGCGCCAAAAAACGATTGAGCCGCATCTGTTGTTCAACTGCACGAGGCTCAGGAGCTCCCATGCCTCTTCATCTCTTCTGTATTCGATTCGTCTTGATCGTCTTGATCGTCTTCGTCGTCTTCCCAATCGTCCTTATCATCCTCGGCATTGGTGCTATTGGCTGGATCTTCTTCGCCGTCCGCTGCGGCTATATTATCTGCTTCTTCAGGGGCAGATTCGCCATCATCTTCGCCGTCCTCATCTGCCTGCTTTTGCAATTCGTCCAGTTCGAGAGCGAGTTGACGGGCTTCGGCTTTATACTGGCCCTCTGCGAGTAGTTCTTCCAGCTCTTTGGGTTTGGGCAATTCGGAAAGGCCTTTAAGGCCGAAGTGGACGAGAAACTCGCGGGTGGTCCCGAAGAGCATGGGTTTGCCAATGCCTTCGGAGCGGCCGACGATTCTCACCATATTGACTTCTAATAATGTGTGGAGCACGCCGCCGGAATTTACACCGCGAATACTGTCGATCTCGATCCGGGTCACCGGTTGTTTGAAGGCGACGATGGCGAGAGCTTCCAGACCTGCTTGTGATAGCCTGACCTGGTTTGAGGTTTTATGGTATTTTCGCAGCCAGGGACTGTATTCTTGTCGTGAAGCCAATTGATAGCCGCCGGCTATTTCGACAATGAGGATCCCGTGCCCCGCATCCTCATATTGAGCGTTAAGCGCGTCGACGGCTTCGCGGATGTCTCGGCCGTTGTACCCTGAGAGCAAATTGGTTAGACGGCCCGGTGTTACTGGTTCGGAAGCGGTGATCAGCAGTGCTTCGATGATCGCCCGGGCTTTGAGCGGGTCGACGTCGCGCGATGAACCATCATTGTGGTTTGTGTCGTTTGCCTCGTTCGCGTCATTCACGACATTATCGCCTGCGTCGTTTTCGGTGTTGCTCACTGGTCTTGACCACCTCCGCCGCGGTCGGCGGAGATAACGAGTTCACTGCCGCCTTCGCGGCCTTCGATCCAGATATCGTCGAAGGGGCGAGCCTGTTGGACGCGTATGTGTTGCGATTTGAGCAACTCTAGGATTCCGATAAAGGAGGCGATTAGGGCGTGTCGGTCCTTGCCTTGCAACAGATCTATGAAGTTTATCCGCGAGCGTTTATCGAGCACGGACAGAATATTCTCGATGCATTCCTCGACAGTGATTTCCTCTTCGAGGATATGGAGCACGAGGCTCTCCGGCACCGTATCGATCACGTGCTTGTAAACGGCCAACAGGTCAAAGAGCGAGACGGGGCGCAATTCAGCGGGGCCATCGGCCTCGGGACTGTGCCCGTGTTGATGCAGGTAGACGTTGCTGCGTTCGTCCTTGCGGACCCCTAGCCAATCGGCGACTTCTTTGAACTGCTGGTATTCCAATAAGCGTCGTATCAGCTCGGCGCGCGGATCGTCCTCGCCCTCGCCTTCTATACCTTGTTCGTCCCGGGGCAGCAGCATCTGCGACTTGACGCGCATCAAGGTCGCCGCCATCAGGATGAAATCGCTGGCTTGCTCGATATCGAGGCGATGGATTTGCCCTAAGAACCCTAGGTACTGCGTGGTTATATGGGCAATGGGAATATCGTAGATATCGAGTTCGTCTTTGCGGATTAGGTAGAGTAGCAGGTCCATGGGACCTTCAAAGACCTCGAGCTTGACCTCGTAGAGGCTCGAGTCGTCCTCCTGTTCCAGCATCTCGTCTTCCATGATAAATTCCATTTGTTGCCGGCCCGGCGAGAGAGCCGGCTCGACGACTTGCTTGTCTGTCTCAGTTGAAAAAAAGATACGGTTTCCAGCGCTGGTCGTCGGCGCCAATAAAATTCCTGATAAAAGTCACATTGTTGGGCTGCTTGGGTTTAACGCGCAACGTCAGCCCGGCCTGGTCGGGACTGTCCTCGCCCTTTTTACAATTGCACGTGATGCAGGCGCAGACCAGGTTTTCCCAGGTGCTTTTGCCGCCCTTGGTACGCGGTACGATATGATCGACCGTCAGCTTGCCGCCCTTGCTCGCGCAATATTGGCATTGGTGGTTGTCCCGCTTGAGGATATTGCGCTTCGAAAGCACTACCTTTCGGCGCGGGGCTTGGATATAACGCCACAGACGAACCACACTGGGCACGGAGTGGTCTTGTGATACGGAACGGACCACAAGACCTAACTTCTCGACCGCCTCGGCCTTGCCCCGCAAAATGAGCAGCAAGGCCCGCCGCACACTGCATATGCTTAGAGGCTCATAATTCTGGTTGAGGACGAGTACGGATTTTTCCAGCACGTGTCACATCCAGATTAGGCAATGAACTCGGCACGACAGAAAGATATATAAATAGGTTACTTATATAATAAAGTCAAGGATGTCGAGCGCGATCGGCCTAGTGATTGTCGAGTAGTTCGGCATATTCACTGGGGTTGAGCAGATGTTGGAAGTCGTCGGGATCGTCGATGCGAATCTTGAGCATCCAACCGGCCCCGTAGGCGTCTTTATTGATTTGCTCGGCGCTTTCTTCGAGAGTTTCGTTGATTTCAAGGATCTCGCCAGAGATTGGGGCGAGCAGGTCGGCGACCGTCTTTACGGCTTCGACTGTGCCAAAAGCCTCCCCTTTTTCAAGGTGTTCACCTATTTCGGGCAATTCGACGAAGACGATATCCCCCAACTCCGTCTGGGCAAAATCAGTGATGCCGATTGTTGCGATGTCACTGTCCTGTAGTATCCATTCGTGACTCTCCGAATAGACTAGGTGGTCGGGGATTTTTGTCTCGCTCATCGTTTCCTCCGGGTAGATCTCAAAGGGACCATTCAGTATTGGCCACGTAATTAGTATCGAATTTTCCAGCGATGAAGTCAGGCTCTTCGAGCAGGGCTTTGTGGAAGGGGATGGTCGTAGCCACCCCTTCCACAGTAAATTCGCTCAAGATTCTGCGCATTCGAGCCATCGCATCCTCGCGGTTTTGGCCATAGGCGATAACTTTGGCCAACAGGGAGTCGTAATAAGGTGGTATTTCGTAACCCTGGTATATATGGCTGTCGACCCGGACGCCGGGGCCGCCGGGCATATTGAGTGCGGTAATGGTGCCAGAGGAAGGAATAAAATTGCGCGCGGGATCCTCGGCATTGATGCGGCATTCGATGGCGTGGCCCGTTAATTTTATATCGTCCTGAGTGAAATCGAGGCTTTGGCCGGCGGCGATGCGGATTTGTTGCTTGATCAGGTCGATGCCTGTAACCATTTCGGTGACGGGATGTTCGACCTGGATACGAGTATTCATCTCCATGAAGTAGAAATCAAGGTTCTCGTCGACTAAATACTCTATGGTGCCGGCGCTATAGTAGCCAACAGAGGCCGCGCCGGCGATGGTGGCTTCGCCCAAGCGGCGGCGCAGGTCCTCGTTGACAACCGGCGAGGGGCTTTCCTCCAGTAATTTCTGATGGCGCCGCTGGATCGAGCATTCGCGCTCACCGAGATAGACGATATTGCCCTGTTCGTCACCGAGTAGCTGGATTTCGATATGGCGCGCCGTTTCGATCGAGCGCTCCATATATACGGCATCGCTGGTGAAGGCGTTGCGTGCTTCGAGGCGGGACATTTGCCAGGCCTCCTCCAATTCGTCTATGGCGTGCACCACCCGCATGCCGCGGCCACCGCCGCCGGCGGAAGCCTTCAGACGCAGCGGGAAGCCGACTTTTTTTGCCCACTCGCGGGCCTCTTCCAACGACTGGAGTTCGCTCTCGCTGCCGGGTATTACGGGCACACCGGCTTCTTGCATTGTGCGGCGAGCGACGGATTTGTCGCCCATTTTGCGGATGGCTTCGGCGGACGGTCCGATAAATTTGATACCGCATTGCGCGCACAACTCGGCGAATTCGGCGTTTTCGGCTAGAGGGCCGTAACCGGGATGGATGGCATCGGCGTTGGTCAGTTCGGCGGCGCTGATGATATTGGCGAAATTGCGATAACTGTCCTTGCTAGCCGCCGGTCCGATGCAGACATCCTCGTCGGCGAAGGATACGTGCAGCGAGCGAGTGTCGGCGAGGGAGTGCACGGCCACCGTCTCAAGGCCCATTTCCTTGCAGGCGCGAATAACGCGCAACGCGATTTCACCGCGGTCGGCTATAAGTATTTTCTCGAACACGGCTATGAACTTGGCCGGATTTTGAATAAGGGCTGGTTGTATTCGACCGGTTGTGCGTTCTCGACGAAGATTTCGACGATCTCGCCGCCGACATCGGTCGGAATCTCGTTCATGATCTTCATTGCCTCGATAATGCAGACGGTTTGGCCGTTGTCAACGTGGGCCCCTTCGCGGACAAAGGGATCGATCTCCGGAGAAGAGGCTCGGTAAAAGGTGCCGACCATAGGCGAGAGGACTTCGCGTAGGCCGTCGTCGACTTTTTCGACCGGTGTAACAGCGGCGGTATTCGGCGCACCGATCGGTACCGAAGGTGCAACGGCGGCGGAGGGTGCGAGAGGCGCTGCTATAGT
>DQLG01000545.1 GCA_015660315.1 Candidatus Latescibacterota bacterium | reverse complement strand
GCCCCGGGGGCGGAGTTTATACCATACGCGGGCAAACTGCCCGGGCTGCGCAAGGAGTGGCGCATGGGGGAACATTGGATGTTACGGGCTAAGCTTATGGGGCGAGCCGCCGGGATGGTGGCGCTGCTTTTTTGCGTTCTATCGGTCTCGGTCGGTCGAGCCGAAACCAAGGGGTCGTTGGGGGGCATACTCTCCCGTTCCTATGAGCGCGGTGCACTCAACAATATTCTCGGACGCAGCGCCAGTAATACAGTGGCGAAACGTCCAGTGGTCGCGGTGCAAAGGCCCGTGCCCAATACGCGGGACCGTGGCTTGCAGCGTTATGACGAACTTATCGACCGCTACAGTGCGGAATATAAAGTAGATCCGAACCTAGTTCGCGCCGTCATCCAGGCCGAGTCGGGTGGAGACCCGGAGGCCTTGTCGCCCAAGGGGGCGGCCGGGTTGATGCAGTTGATGCCGGATACCGCTAGCGAGATGGGGGCGGTCGACCGTTTTGACCCGGAGCAGAATATAGCTTCGGGCACTCGTTATTTACGCCGGCTTCTCGATCGTTTTAACTCGGTGGAACTGGCGCTATGGGCGTATAATGCTGGCCCAGGTTCGGTGAGCGCCGGCGTATTGCCGCGCGAAACGGAAGCGTATGTGCCCCGGGTCTTGCGTCTTAAACGCGATTTCACGGCGCGGGAAGGTTCCTGAGATGGCCGTCGAGATGATACGCGATTTCACTGGTCGCGGCGAGACGGGCACCAGTCGGATACAACAGAGCCCACTGGCCGATCAATCGACGGGAATAGGAGCCGGCCCGGAAAAACCCGATTTTTCCGATCTGGTCAAGGATTTCGCCCGCGACGTCAATGATATGCAGTTTAAAGCCGGCGGTGCTATCGACGATTTGGTCACAGGCAAAGCCGCCGATGTCCACCAGGTGATGGTGGCCGTAGAAGAGGCCGGCATCGCACTGGATCTAATGTTGGAAGTACGCAACCGAGTTCTGGAAGGATACCAGGAACTTATTCGCATGCAGGTCTAGGACCTGCGGGGCCATAAATGAATCTACCGACACAAGTTTCCGATATAATCGATCGTTCGCGCTCCTGGTTCGAAGAAGCGCCACCGACCCAGCGCTATGGCGTTATGGGTATTGGCGCGTTATTGGTCGTGCTGGTGATCTTCGCTGTCTCGTCCGGATTGGGTGACGGAGAGGGTGAATGGGAAGGGCGGATCCTCTATGCGAATATGGAGTTCGAGGAAGTCGCCGAGGTCAGCAATCGATTGCGGATCATGGAAGTTCCGCATCGGCTGACATCCGACGCTACAGCGATCCTCGTGCCTGAAGACCAGTATATGGATCTGCGGATCCAGATGGCCGGGGAAGGTTTTCCCAAGAGTGGTCGTATCGGTTATGAGATCTTCGACGAGGCCCAGTTGGCAATGACTGATTTTCTACAATCGGTCAATTATCTGCGGGCGTTACAGGCCGAGCTCGAGGAGACCTTGATGCGTATCGACGGGGTGCGCGATGCCAGGGTCCATCTCGTGATTCCCGAACCGAGCCTCTTCACCGAGGAGCAAAATCCGGTGACGGCCTCGGTGCAACTGACGTTGGGGGGCAATGTCAAACTCAAACGCGACCGAATCAACGCGATTAGCTACTTGATCGGCGCGAGTGTGGAGGGGTTGGATATTGAAAACGTGGTGATCCTTGATGCCAGCGGCAATTTGCTTACAGAGGAGAATGACCCACTGGTAAAGATGGCCAATAAGCAGTTCGAGATGCAGCAACAAATCGAAAAGGTGCTCGAAAACAAGGTGCAGTCCCTGATGGACCAGGTCATCGGCACCGATCGGTCGCGGGTGCGCGTTAACGTACTGCTCGATTTCGATCGCATGAATACGCAACGCGAGCTCTTCGAGCCGGGCGCGACGCAGGTGATAATTAGCGAAGAGACGAATGAGACCAGCTCAGCCGAACAGGGGACTGAAGAGAACGCGATCCGCAATTACGAGGTCAACCGCACTGTTCAGAATATCGTCGGGTCGGTGGGCGCGATCGCAAGGGTTTCGATGGCGCTGACGATTGATAAGACCAAGATAGTTTATGATGCGGCCCAGGCCAAGTATATAGAAGAAGAGCGGACCGCGGACGAAATCACTAAGTTGGCCGGTCTGGCGAAGGAGGCGGTGGGGTTAGACGAGAGTCGCGGCGACGAGATTGCGGTTTTCGCGATGAATTTCGACAAGACCCAGGAAATCCAGGCCAAGGAGGAATTGGAGGCTGCGGTACGGCAGGAATTCTGGACCGATATCGCCATCAATGTGGCGAAGATTCTGGGTATTATTGCCGCTTTGATTACCTTGCGTTTCATTATCCAGGCCATAGGCCGCGGTGTCGGGGTTGAAGAGGAACTCGAAGTTTTGGGCGAGATTTCGGGCGATATCGAGGAGGAGGATTTCGAACGTCCGGAGACGCCGCATGAGATGATCTTGAGTAGAGTGCAGCAAATGGTGCGCGAGCGTCCGGAGGACGCGGCGAAGCTGATCCGCACCATGCTCATGGAAGAGGGGGCGTAGGCAGCGGCCGGTTGCGTATATTAGCTGGCGAGCGCGTGATTTAATAATGGAAGGGATGCCGTGTCAAAAATAATTCGCACTGCGCGCCTGGGGGGAGAAGTCATCACCTTGGGGGCGGCCGAACGAGATTTGCATGAGGAGGTCGAGAAACAAACCCTCGAATCGATCGGTTTGGCACAGATCATTGACGAGCAAGTCGCGGGGGTTCGCAAGGAACTCGATGGCGAATGGGAGATTCGGATGCGGCAAGAGATGGAATATCTGCAGGGCGAAGCTGATAAGCGATTTCAAGAAGCAGAAACGCTCGGTCAGGAAGAGCGCAGCCAGGTGCATCAACAGCGCTATGATGAAGGCTACAAGGTGGGGTTAGACGAGCGGGAAGCGGAGGCGGTCGAGGCGGTGACGTGTATGGGGGTTTTACACGAGAGCATAGTGGCTGAACGCGCGCAGATACTGAAAGAAGCCGAAGAAACGGTGGTCGACCTGGCCGCCGCGCTGGCCAAGCGCATCGTCGGTTTTCAGGCCGAAGCCAGTCCGAAAGTATTGGTGCAGGTTGTGCGTAACGCCCTGCGCCATTTAGGCGATCGCAGCAACCTGGAGATCAAAGTCCATCCTGAGGATCTGCAGATTGCACGTCGCTTCGCAGACTATTGGGTCGATAAAGTCGACGCAGATGCGGTATTGAAAGTGCGTGAGAGTGATCGCGTCGGTCGTGGCGGTTGTATGATCGAAGGACGAGAAGAGAATGTCGATGCCCGCTTGGAAGAGCAGGCGCAAGTGCTGCACGACGGTTTGCGTTCCGCCTTCTTCGCCCTTCACGAAGAAGAGGCGGAGGTATCGGTCGCGGTGGCTGAAGCAGCGGACGGGGGCACGATTACAGTTGGCGAGACGGAAAGTGAAGTCGCGGTCGCCGATGCGGTCGATGGGACGGGAGATGTCACACCAGCTGCCGATGCGGTGAACGAGACGAAAAATGAATAGCCAATATCTACTAAATACAATAGACCAGACTGATCCGCTGACTCACTACGGCAAGGTCAGCCAGATCGTCGGTCTGATCATCGAGTCGGTCGGCCCGGCGGATGTGGCCATAGGTGAGCTTTGTGTTTTGGGCGATCCGCAATCGGATGCGCTCAGGGCGGAGGTCGTCGGCTTCAGGGGCAATCGGGTATTGTTGATGCCCTTGGGGGAGGTTGAGGGTATCCGACCCGGTACGCACGTTTTTCCGACCCGGATGCCGCTCTATATCCCGGTCGGGCACAGCTTGCAAGGGCGGATATTGGATGGTTTGGGACAACCGATCGATGGCGCCGGGCAAATACACGCCGAGGATCGTCGCAATATCCACAGTTCGCCGCCCGATCCGCTCAGTAGGCGCCGTGTCCAGGAATCATTGGGGACCGGGGTCAGGGCATTGGACGGGATGGTCAGCTGCGGCAAGGGGCAGCGCATGGGCATCTTCGCTGGCAGCGGAGTCGGCAAGAGTACGCTCTTGGGTATGATTGCGCGCCATTCAGATGCCGATGTAAACGTTATCTCCCTAGTCGGCGAACGTGGTAAGGAAGTGCTCGATTTTATCGAGGACAATCTTGGTCCGGAGGGTTTAAGGCGTTCGGTGGTTATTGTCGCGACCTCGGACCAACCTGCGCTGATTCGTCTTAAGGCGGCTTTTGTTGCTACGACCATCGCCGAGTATTTTCGCGATCAGGGCAAGGATGTGGTATTGATGATGGATTCGTTGACCCGCGTGGCGATGGCCCAGCGAGAAATCGGCCTAGCCGCCGGAGAGCCACCGACGACTCGCGGTTATACGCCTTCGGTGTTCGCTTTATTGCCGCGTCTACTCGAACGTGTCGGGATGACCAAAAACGGCAGTATTACCGGCCTCTATACGGTATTGGTTGAAGGTGACGATATGGATGAGCCGATCGCCGACGCCTCGCGTGCGATCCTCGACGGCCACTTGGTGCTGTCGAGGCGCCTGGCCTCGCGCGGGCATTATCCACCGGTCGACGTGATGGAGAGTATAAGCCGCGTGATGAAAGACGTGGTCACCCCTGCGCATTGGGAGGCGGCGATGGAGATCAAGGCGATGATGGCGGCCTACAATGAGGCGGAGGATTTGATCAATATCGGTGCCTATGCCCAGGGGTCGAACCCCCAGATAGATCGCGCATTGGGTTTTGTCGAGCCGATCGGTGCA
The DNA here is from genome assembly GCA_015660315.1 of Candidatus Latescibacterota bacterium. Taxonomy (GTDB): domain Bacteria; phylum Latescibacterota; class UBA2968; order UBA8231; family UBA8231. The sequence goes on along the minus strand of DQLG01000545.1, from coordinate 862 downwards.
TTTTTGCGGCAACGGGCTGAAGAGGGTGAGGGCTTTGACAAGCACGTGCAGCGCCTAATGGGCATTATGGCCGCCGAAGTGCCGGCAGAAGCCCAGATTGAATGAAGCGTTTCAGTTTTCGTTTTCAACGCCTACTTGAACTCAAGCAACGCAAGGAGGATCAGCAGAAGGCCGAACTCGGTGAAGTGATGGCGATATTCAACCGGGAGCGCGACCAGCTCGGGGAATTTAAACAGTCTTTCGATGCGTATCGGCGCGCCTCGTTGGCATTACCTGACCAGCGCGTTGATCTGTCGTTGTTGGGTATTAACGCCAGTTACCTGCTGCGGTTGCAACGGGAGATGGGTGAACAACGCGAACACCTTGATCGGATCGAGTCGATGGTCGAGGACAAGCGGGGAAAGCTGTTGGAAGCTACCCGTGAACGTAGGGTATATGAAATATTGAAAGAACGCGCGGAGGACGAACACAAGCGCGAAACCATGCGCCAGGAACGGATTCAACTGGACGAAATCGGAGAGCAACTCTATGTCCGGCGAGGGAGCACAGACACAGAGATCAATGGTTAAGGAAACGTGTATGTTGGAACTGATAGGGACCGCCGCTCCGGCGCCGGTGAATAAACCGTCGGTGACCGCGAATGGTCTCGACGGTCGCGTGGAGACCGGATTGGACTTTGCACAAATGCTGCGGCAGGCCGAAAAACAGCAAGCGCCGCCGGATAAACCGAAGGAGATAGATGAGCCACCCGAGCAAGACCGTGCCGCGGCGGCTAAAGATGATGCGCGCGATGATGCTATGGAGGTGGTAGAAGAGGATGAATTAACGGAGGACGTTCCGACGGCCAAGGAGCAGGCGGACG
>DQLG01000698.1 GCA_015660315.1 Candidatus Latescibacterota bacterium | reverse complement strand
GTTTCGCGTTATTGGCCAAGATCGAAAAGGCGCTCTTTGTCACGCAGGGAGTGATCAAGGAACAGGACGTCTGGGCGGTGCGGGTTACCGAATTACTCAACTATCAGGGTTTGGGGGCGCTCTTTGCCTTCGTGCTATTGGGCATGTGGGTTGGGCGCGAGCATCTTATCGAAGTCTGGAAGAAATTTATCGGGTCCGAATCGGAATTGAGTGACGACGACGAGATCATGTCTTATCGCGCGGCAGTCTCGGTCGTCTTAGTAGGGGTGGCGGTGATGGTGGGGTGGTTCACCTATCTGGGGGCACCGTGGTGGTCGGGGCTGATTTTCGTGGTGGTGGCGATGGTGATTTTCACCGGCATCTCGCGCATCGTCGCTGAAACGGGGGTGCCGGCGCTGATTTCACCGATGACGGCACCGGACTTTATGATCTACGGTCTGGGCTCGACAGTGTTGGGGGCCAAGGCCATAACGGCTTTTTCGCTGAGCTATATTTTCGCCACCGATATCCGCGTTTTTCTCATGGGCATGGTGGCCAATGGGTTGAAGCTTATCGAAGGCATGAACAAGCGCAGTCGGCGCTATGTGTTCTGGGCGATCGTCATCGCCATTTTTATCGGGATTTTGAGTTCGCTGTGGACCATTATGGAGTTGGCCTACAAAAACGGCGGTATCAATACCAGCAGCTGGTTTTTCAACGGTATGCCCAACACTATTTATAGGACAGCGGTAAAGACACTTGAGCCGCACGGGGTCTATTGGCCGGGTATGGGGTTCACGAGCATCGGTGCGGCGGCGATGTTAGGGCTAACTTGGTTGCGTCAGCGCTTTTTGTGGTGGCCGTTGCACCCGATCGGCTTCCCGATCATGACCAGTTGGTTGGTCGACTGGATGTGGTTCAGCATTTTTTTCGCATGGCTGATCAAGGTCGTAGTGCTCAAATACGGTGGGGCGGCGATGTTTACGCGCAGCCGCCATTTCTTTTTGGGCATTGTCGTCGGGCGGATGCTGATCACGGGGATCTGGCTAGTTATTGACTATCTCACCGGCACGGTGGGGAACTCCATCTTTTGGGTCTGACGATGCGGTGGTCGATTTATATGGCGGTGCTGGCGGTGCTGTGTTGCAGCCAGGTGGCACAAGGGGCTGACCTCGAGCGCATTCGTGCGACCATCGGCGAGTTGTCGACCCGTGGGCCGCGAATGGCAGGGTATGCCGGCGATCGTCTAGCGGTCGATTTTGTCGAGGGCGCGTTGCGAGAGGCTGGGGTGGCGGATGTGCAACGCGAGGGCTTTGAGGTCGTGGTGCCGGTTGATCATGGCGCAACGCTCGAACTTTTGCTGGAAGGTAAAAGCATCGAGCTGGTAGCCATATGGCCCAATTTAGTGCGGACGGCGACAACGCCTCCAGGGGGTATCGAAGGACCGTTGTTTTATGGGGGACAGGGCGAGTTCGCCGATTTCGACGGTCACCAGGTCGAAGGCGGGGTGTTGTTGTTGGATTTCAATACCTGGAACAACTGGGAGAACGCGGCTTCATTGGGCGCACGGGCGATCATCTTTATCGCCCCCGAACAGACGACGATGTTCGAGGCGCGGCAAAAGTGGAGCAGGGTGCCGCTCAACGTGCCGCGTTTCTGGATCGGACGCGAAGAAGGGCTGGCCTTAAAGGCGCAACTCGCGGCCGGTGAGCAGCCTAGCAGAATACGGGCCAAGGTCGATTGGGAGCAACACGAGACGTGGAATATTTGGGGTATTATTCCCGGGATCGATCCTACGTTAAAAGATGATCTCTGGGCGATACAGACCTATTATGACGGGATCTCGGTTGCGCCAAAACTAACGCCGGCGGCTGAAAGCGCCTCGGGTGTGGCTGGGCTTATAGAACTGGCGCATTATTTTAGGCAGCATCCACCGGCCCGTTCGGTGTTGTTATTAGTTACCGGCGCGCATTTTCTCGGCCAGGCCGGGCTCAAACATTTCTTCAATCAGCACTCGCGCAAAAAGCCCGAATTCCTCAAAAAAATCCCGCAGCGCTTTGTCGCCGACTCCCTCGATGTCGCGCAGCTATTGGCGGAGAGCAAGCGCCGGGGCATCACACCCGATTCGCTAGGGGTGCGGCTGGCGGTCGACCCCGAGTCGGGTGCCCAGGTATTCGCTGGGCTCGATAAAGAGCGACTCTTCGCTCGGCTCAAGCAGATGCGTCTGCTCAATAAACCCGATACGCTCGGTATTTACCTCGAATCGGATACACTGGCAATCGATCTTTTCCTCTCGCTGGAACTGTCGAGCCAGAGCGATCAACTTGGCGTTTGGCACAATACTTGGCGTTCGACCTTTCGTCGGTTCTTTGTGCCATTGGGGCGCAGCTTCACCCGGCACGGGCAGGAGACCGCCGGTGCTTTAGGCCGCGACCCAAAGCAGGCTTTTGTCAACGGGGTGAGTCCTATCAAGGGGTTGAGCTGGGACAGTTATGTGTCCGCGGACGTGGTGGTGCCCGATGGGATCGTCGCACAAAGTACGGGCCATATGGCGTTGAGCCTTATGACGGTCAATGATTCGCGCTTGGTGCTCGACACGCCATTGGATACGCCCGACCGGCTGAACTACGAAAACTTGCAGCGACAGTGCGCGTTACTCGAAGGCATGTTGTACCGTGCGTTGGCCGACGCCGAGGTCTTTGGTCCCGACGCCGTGGAATTACGCACCAAGCACGATAAGAATTTGAAAGATGTGCTGCTCGATGTGCGCGGTGCGTTGCGGCTTTTGCCGCGCAAGAGCACGATCCCTACCGATCCGGTGCCCGGCGCTGTGGTGGCGCTGGGGTCATACTCCTCCGATGACCCCTGGCGCCCCTATATGGCGTTGGCGGACGGGCGCGGCAACTATCGCGTCGAGGGGTTGATGCCCGGCAAGGTGCAGCTCCAGGCCTTCCTGCTCGACGAGGACGATGGCGGGATCATGTATGCGACCGACCTGGGCGAACGGGCCCAGGCCTTTGGCGCGTTCGAGCAGACTCTGGCCAAAGCCGAGACCCAGTGGATGACGATCCTCTTTCCCGCCGAGAGCGTTGAAATCTACGATCGGGTGCACGCTGAGTTTCTGTTTACGATGGGCAGCAACAGCGCGCGCCTACAGGTCCTCGACAAAAGAGGGGCAACGCCTAGGAAATTTGGTTATGTGATGGGCGACTGGATGTCGACATCGATGCTGCTCTTTGGTAACCGGGACGATTCGCTTAGGGTCATCGACCAATCGGTCTTCTTGCTCAACAATGCCGGGGCCACCGACGAGCAAGCGGCACAGGGCAGGGGCTACAGTCTGGATGGCCGGCGGATGATCGAGGGCGGGACGTTGGAGTTTGCCAAGAATATGTGGTGGCTCAACGAGGTGCGTTATGAGCGGATGCGGCGCTACGCGATCGAAAACCCGCGGGTCCAGGAGCGGCACCAGCGGACAAAAAAACTGATCGCCAAGGCTGAGGACGCGCGCGAGGAGTTGAACTGGGCGGCTTATGTGCGTTATGCGCGCGAGGCGCTCGGTACCGAAAATCACGCCTATAAAGACGTCATCGCGACGCAAAACGACGTGGTGGTCGGTATTGTGTTTTTTGTCGCACTATTGGTGCCAGCGGCCTTTTTTGCCGAGCGGCTGCTCTTCGCCTCCTCGGATATCCGCCGCCAGTTGGGGCTGACCGGGCTGATTACTTTGGCGATCTGGATATTACTCTCTCAGGTCCACCCCGCCTTCCAGTTGGCGCATCCGGTGATCGTGCTCTTGGCGCTGATAATCATAGTGATGGCGTTCTTCGTTATTTCGTTGATAGTTGGCCGATTCAATGCTTTTATGGATCAGCAGCGCCACCAGCGCACGGGTACTGAGAGCGCCGATATCAGCCGCTCGGGCACTTCGTATGTGGCGTTTATGCTCGGCATCTCCAATATGCGGCGGCGCGCATTGCGTACGATGTTGACCCTGCTGACGATCACCCTGCTGACCTTTACAGTGCTCTCGTTCACCTCCTTCGAGCCGCAGATCAGTTTCGTTGGATTCGACAAGGAGTGGCAACCCGCCTATCACGGGGCGCTCTTCCACGACGTGCAGTGGTGGTGGTGGGACTACTCAGTTTACGATTATATCGAATCGCATTTCGGCGAATTCGCCACGGTGGTACCGCGCACTTGGCTCTCGCTCGGTTTTGCGGAGGGCGGGTATATCCCGATCCAGTATGAGGGGCGGCAGGTCGATATACTCTCGCTGATAGGGTTGAGTCCGCAGGAGCCTGGCGCGACAGGGGTGGACCGAGCGCTTGTCGCCGGTTCGTGGTTTAGCGAAGACCGCGAGGAGAGTGTATTGCTGCCGGTGGCACTGGCGGCGCAGTTGGGCATTGCGCCGGAGGATGTGGGCTCGGTATCGGTGTCGATCTTCGGGCAGGACTGGCGCGTACGGGGACTGTACGACGCTGCGCGCTATGCCGAGATCAAGGATCTTAACGACGAACCGCTGACGCCGGCCAAGCAGAATTTCGCGCAGAACTTCATGCCGGGTATGGAACAGCTGACTATGAGTCTGTACAACTCCGATGTCGACTTTGACGTCAGCTTCGAGCATCTCGACCCCGGGCGCATTGCGATCTTGCCCTATAGCGCGCTTGAAAGCATGGACGCTAAGCTTTATTCGGTGGCCGTCCGTTTTGACGACGGGGTCGACGGCGAGGGGCTGGTGCAGGGCTTTTTGAGCCGCGCGGGTTTTCGGATCTTCGTCGGTCTGCCCGATGAGACCGGTCAATTGCGCAGTCTGGCCTATACCTCGTTGGGGGTGACGAGCATGGAGGGTTTGGGGGCGCTCTTTATCCCCATGCTGATCGCGGCGCTGATCGTGCTCAATACGATGATGGGCGCCGTCTACGAGCGTTTCCGCGAGATCGGCGTTTATTCGTCGGTGGGGTTGGCGCCGGTGCATATCGCCTTCCTCTTTATCGCCGAGGCCAGCGTCTATGGCGTGCTCGGGGTCACGGTCGGCTATTTGGTCGGCCAGGTGACGGCCAAGCTGCTGATCGTTTTTGACATGTTGGGCGGCGTCTCGCTCAATTATTCGTCGCTATCGGCGATCGCCTCGTCCCTCTTGGTCATGATGGTGGTGCTCTTATCGGCCTTCTATCCGGCGCGGGTGGCTTCGCAATTGGCGGTGCCCGACGTGGTGCGACGCTGGCAGTTACCCGACCCCGACGACGATGTCTGGCGCTTCTCCTTTCCCTTTACGGTCAACCGCCAGGCCATCGAGAGCCTTTGTGGTTATCTTTACGCGTATTTCTCGGACTACAGTCACGAATCGGTGGGCAAGCTCTACACCGAGAAGACGCGGATCGTCGTCGATGAGCGGGCGGACGGCGAGCGGATTTATTCGGTCCAGCTCTTGGTGTGGTTGGCGCCCTTCGATATGGGCGTGAGCCAGTATTTGCAGTTTACGGTCGAGCCGACGGAGATCAAGAATGTCTTCGGCATTGAGCTTTATATAGAAAGGATTAGCGGCCCGGTGGCTTTTTGGCAGCGGCTCAACCTGGGTTTTATGTTGATGATGCGCCAACAGTTTCTGCTCTGGCAGACATTGAAAGCGTCGGTGCAGGAGGATCACGCGAAAGTGGGGCGGTCGGTGATGGTAGAGGCGTCCGCACTCGAGACGGGGGAG
>DQLG01000554.1 GCA_015660315.1 Candidatus Latescibacterota bacterium | reverse complement strand
GGTGCTTCATCAGGCCTGGATGCGCGACCGTCCGCAGGATTACGGCGCGCAGGTCAAGGCGCGGCTCGAACCGGGGCTGGCGATCTCTGGCACGGAATATGTCACCTCGCAGCAGATCCGGCCGAAGATCACGCGGCGCTTCGTCGATGCTGTCTTTGCCGAGGCGGATATATTCCACGCGCCAACGATCAATTTGCCGGTGCCGTCGATCGAGGAGACAGACGTCAAAGCGTCTCCGAATTTTCCGGCCGTCGTCGCCGGCATGGTGCATTGCACGCGTCCGATCAATTATCTGGGCCTACCGTCTTTGGCCGTCCCGGCCGGATTCTCGGAGAACGGCTTGCCGGCGTCCTTCCAACTCATCGGCCGACCGTTTGCCGAGGCAACGTTGTATCGCGTGGCCGCCGCTTATGAAGCGGAAACCCGGTTCTTCGAGAATGCACCGAGTTTACATTTCTGAGGGAACTGCCTTTATGGATGAGTTCACGGAGAATAAGCTATCTAGCCGCAGGGGCACCCGACTTGCGCATTTGCAAATCCTGCCTAGCCGGCTCTCGTCGTTTCAACGGATTGAAGATAGTGCGGGTCTTCTGCTACCGCACGGCGCTGTTGGTCGCCAGAGAACTTGACGCAGCGATGTCGGTGGCGATGGGGCCGCCTTCCTCGGCGCGGGTTATCGCGGCTTCGAGGCGGCCCAGGATGTCGTCGAGTTCGGCGCGGGGGACGATCGTCGGCGGACAAAAGCGAACGTAGTTCTTCACCGCGATCAACAGCAACCCTTCGGCCAGCGCGTGGTAGCGGATGCGTTCAGCCATCTGCGCGTCGGGTTCCTTGCTGGCGCGGTCCTTGACAATATCGAGCATGCGGTAGAGCCCCTTGCCGCGTACATCCCCTATACAGTCGTGGCGCGCCTGAATTTGCCCGAGCCGCTCGCCGATAAAGACACCCTCGCGTTCGGCGTGGCCGGTCAGGTCATCGCGTAGCACGATTTCGAGCTGCTTCAGCCCGACGGCGCAGGGCAGCGGGTCCTGTGGATAGGTACCAGCCCAGGGCAACCCCAGGGCGCCGCGCGTCTTCTCGGCGATTTCCGGCGTCGTGATGGTCCCACAATTGGCGAAACCTGCCGTCATCCCCTTGCCGAAAGTGACGATATCGGGGACGACGCAGTAATGTTCGAACGACCAGAACTTGCCGGTCCGCGCGGGAGCGAGCTGGCATTCGTCGAATATCAGCAGCGCGCCCCAGCGGTCTGCGATATCGCGGATGCCGCGCAGCCAGCGTTCCGAGGGGACGATCATCCCGCCCGGTACCGCGATCGGTTCCAGCATCAACGCGGCGACTTGCTGCGAGGTGGTGTATTCGATCAATTCCTCGGTCATTTGCAGGCTGACCTCGTCCCATTTCTCGGCGTCGTCTATGGGCGCGCGGTAATAGAAAGCGGGCACTATGCAGTTGGCGCGCGCCGGCAGGGTCAGCGGCCCGAGCCCACGCCGCCGCGCGCCGCCAACCGAAGTCATCGATTCCGCAGCCAGCGACCCGCCATGCAGCCCGCGCACCATGGAGCAGATATCAAAACCATCGGTCGCGGCAAGCGCCATGCGCATCGCGATTTCATTGGCTTCCGATCCGGTCACGGCGAAGTTGGTCATCTTCAGCTCACCGGGCATGGTCGTGGCGATCAGCTCCGCGAATTCGATCGCCCAGGGATTCGTGTACCAAGAGGATTGATGAATGAGCCGGCCCGACATGTCGCGGATCACGTCGACCAGTTCGGGGTGGGCGTGGCCCAGCGTCAGCGACATCATCCCGGCGCTCATGTCGTAATAGGCGTTGCCATCGACATCGAACAGCCGCACCCCCTCGCCCCGTTCGAAAACGATGCGCGGCTCGAAACGCCAGCCCAGCACGTATTCCCGGTCTCTCGCGGCCAGATCCTTGTGGCGATTGGAAAAGCTGAGCTCGTTCGGCATGGCGCGTTTCTTCCGCAATGCGTCGTTCCCTGTTGACGCGGTCGGCAAATGATACATCCGCTTAGCGCGCTGCGCTATGGCGCTGACAGATCCTGAGAAAGCTCGTCTTGGTCGTATCGCGGAAACGGCCCGCCTAGAGCGGCAGCCCACAGCGACGGTGCTTGCTTGGCAATTCCTTGACGGTCCTCATGCCGGTTGTGTTAGCTAGCTCTTGGGGAAGCATCGGAAACTGCTGTTCCGGACCAGTACCAGCGGTTTGTGCCGATATCGTTGAAAGAGTCTTTTTTCGAGGTTGGTGGAAAACCCTCAGCCTCACTGGCGGGCGGTTCGAAATTTTGGCTAGGGGGGACAGTCAAAAATCTAGCGTCTCCTTGTACGACGCTGTAAAGGACCTCTATTGAGATTGCAGCCGCGATCCCAGGCTGAATTGGGTTTGGGGAAAAATTTTGACCCACAAATTTTTCGACTTTTTCGACACAATCTGCCAAAAGCGGAAATGCGGCGTTGTCAACAGCACGCATGGATTCCCATGGCGCGGGCCGTTACACTCTGCTCCATGGTAGAAGCGATCCAACATAGATCGGCGGCCATCGTGTCCGCCGACGCGGTTGGATATTCACTTCTTATGGGCGAGGATTAAGCAGCCACGCTTGCCGCTTTGCGTGCTCATCGAACGGAACTGATTGACGCCAAGATCAATCAATCTCTGGGGGTCTACCAAAGGATTTTAAAGAGAAATGATGCTGTTGTGCGGTGGATATGTATATCCAAGGCTGGCGAGGCAAAATTTCCGTGGATTGTGGTTGGCGGGTGCCGAG
>DQLG01000096.1 GCA_015660315.1 Candidatus Latescibacterota bacterium | reverse complement strand
AATAGGGGCAATCTCAAAGAAATGGAGCGGGAGTCGGGTGAACCGTATCCGGCATTGCGCAGTAAGCTCAATGCCGTAATCGGTGAAATGGGTTTCGAGGTCAATGTGGAAGAAAAAATTGAGCAAGAGGATTTGCTTGATGAGCGTCGGCAGATCCTCGATCGTTTGGATCGCGGTGAGTTAGGTGCAAAAGAAGCGACTGAGGCGCTACAAAAATTGAAATGAATCGAGAGGAAAATGGGTTATGAGCGAAGAAAGAATGGCCATATTGCGGATGCTTTCCGAAGGCAAGATCAGCGTAGATGAAGCGGGCCGGTTGCTCGAAGCGGTTGGCGACGGTCCTCTGGCCGGCCAGGGGGCGCAGGAGTCGCGTGATGAGCGTCGGCAACCGCGCGATTTTGGCGAGTTTTTCGAAGATGTCGGCAAGGAGGTACGGCGGGCCGTGAGTTCCGTACACGAGGGCGATATCGGCGATACGGTGCGCAAGGAAGTCGATAAGGCGATGAGGACGGTACGGGGTATGGATTTGGGCAACGTCGTTAATGAAGTGGTTGATCAGGTTAAAGTTGTCGTTAGCGAGGCGGTCGATGGTGCCTCGAATCGCGAGCTAATAGATAGAGAAGAGGATTGGATATTTGACGATGCGGCCATCGTGGCCTTGCAGGCTGAAACCGGCAATGGCAATATTGTTTTCCAGCCTGGCACTGGCACTGCAGTGAAGGTGTGTGCTCATACCAAGATCAAGGCGCATACCTCCGAGCAGGCCGAGGCCTTCGCCGAGCAGGTTGTGGTGCATGCCGAATGCACGGGTGAGACGGTGCGGATTTATAAGGAGCATCCTAAGCCGCCGCGCGGGGTTAATGTGACGATCAACTACAAAATCGAGGGGCCGCGGCATCTGGATTTGGATCTGTGCACGGTCAATGGCAACGCGACTGCGAGTGGGAGCGAAGGCAAGGTTACCGCTCAAACCACGAATGGCAATGTCGCCCTCGATGGTAGTCGCGGCCAAGTGCAATTGCGCACACAAAACGGAAATATCCGTGCAATGTTGTTGGAGTTGAGATACGAAGGGCTTTTCACCAATGCCAATGGCAATATCGAAGTGCATTTGGTCGAAGGGGAAGCGCCGCTGACGGCGACTTCGACCAATGGCAATGTCGATTTGCGTTTGCCTGTGGATTTTAGTGGTGTTTTAGATGCCCGCACGACCAATGGCCGGGTTCGGGCTGCGGCGGATTTGGGTGTGATGGGCACAGTTAAGCGCACGTTGGTCGAAGGCCCGATCGGCGCCGGCGGTGATACGCGAGTGCAGGTGCATACGCTCAACGGCAATGTCTCGGTCGGTCGTCTGCATGGGGAGGAGCAATAAGGCTATATAATAGATATTATCGATCGGCTTAAGCGCGGCGATATTTCACCACAAGGCGCGATTCTCAGCATGCGTGCTTGCGTCGTTGGGGTGTCGATCGCGATTATGTTGCAAGGTGGATCTATCGGACGCCAATTCACCCGAATTTCAGCTTATTGGCTAGTGCTTACCACTTATAGTTAAGCGCTAAACGCGGTTGCGGGCTGATATTGCCGCTGCCGGCATGGGCGCATAGATAGTCGTAGAACAGCACGTCGCCTCGGCGCGGTGTCAGCACCAAAGGCTTGCGCAAATCCGCTTGCGCTAAATCCTGGTTTAAACCCCACATGTCTTCATAGCGTTCTTCGTCTGAGCGCGCCAAGGCCTCGATTTGCCGATGCGAGCCGGGCCAGACGGCTGTGCCGCCGCCTCGTTCTGCGACATCGTTGAGAAAGATCATCGTCGCGACGCGGAAAGGACGGGGAAAGACCTTGTGTCCGTGTTCCTTTATCGCGTGGTCGATATGGGGGCTGGGCGTCTGCCATGGGGCTTGCGACGGGAAGATATTAATGGCCAAAGCACCACCCGGTGCTTTGGTGCTATCGAGTGGATCGCCGCAAAGTTCGGCGGCGGCTTGCAGGAAATCATCGGTATAGCAGGCGATGATCTCCGCACGGTCGTGGCCTTGGGCGTAATTGCCGTCGGGCCAAGTCGCGCGATCATCGGGCTGAGCTTGCATGCAATCCCACATCGCTTGTTCGGCGGTGTTGGCGATATTATCCGGAATTAGGCCCGACAGCAGGATATAGCCGTCGCGGGCGTAGGTTGCTAATTGTGTTTGGCTGAGGGGCATTTTTTCTCCTAAGGTATGACGAGTAGCGCGGTCAGCAAGATGACCACATAGAGCCCCGGTCCGCTGACGGCGAACCAGCCCCAGCGGCTCAGATGTACCGCGGCCCACCCCGTGGCTGCGGCGTGCAACAGGAAGGCAAAGCCGAGGTAGAGATTGAAATCGGCGAGTATGAGGCGCACGGCCGGGTGTTGCAGTTTGTGCTGTTGCTCGACCGGGATAAGGTCGATATAGCGGTCTAACATGGTGAGCAATAAGGGCGCGAAAAAAATAGAGGTAACCAGCAAGACTATGCCGGAGAGCGCACCGATGGCGACCGGTTTGAACTTAAAGAATAGAGGATCATTAAATTTGTAGGACAGCCCGGCGAAGAGCAATATAAATGCGGCGAAGGCCACCGAGAACAAATCTATTCCGCCCAAGGCCCAATAGCTATAACCGAGTTCGACGACGGCGGCGAGCACCGCGCCGATAACCGCGTAGCGCACATTGCCGAGGCTGTCGAGCACGACAAAGACCAATAATGGCACGAAGTCGAGCAGGAATAGGGACCATTCCATCAGTGGGGTGCGCCCTTGGTCGTCGGTGAAGTGGTGAAAGACGATATGATAGGCGCTTTGGCCGAGCGGTCAAGGGGCCGATTGCAATGGGTTGGGAGGAGGCGTATTATTATTTTGATCCTATCCTATAAAAATTTGCACTTATGAAGGCTCCTATGAAAATTATCATTCGCGCAGCTTTATGCCTGATTGCCGTATCTTGTGCCACCCCCAAAGCCAAGTTGGAAACGCGGCCGACCGGACCGCCCGAAGGCATTGTACCACTGCTTGAACAGCAGTTGCCGGTCGATCCGCAGATTACCGTCGGTCAACTCGACAATGGTCTGCGCTATTATATCCGCCAGAATCGGGAGCCGGCGGCCAGGGCCGAATTGCGGTTGGTGGTCGATGCCGGTTCGGTGTTGGAAGAAGACGAGCAACGGGGGCTGGCGCATTTCGCCGAGCACATGGCCTTTAATGGCACGACGCGTTTCGCCAAACAGGAGCTGGTCGATTATCTCGAATCAGTCGGCATGCGCTTCGGCCCCGATCTCAATGCCTATACCTCCTTTGATGAGACCGTCTATATGCTGCAGGTGCCAACCGACGATCTCGAAGTGATGGATAAGGCGCTGCAGATTTTAGAAGACTGGGCGCACGGCGTCAGTTTTGAGCCGGAGGAGATCGACAAGGAGCGCGGGGTGGTCATCGACGAGTGGCGGCGTGGGCGCGGTGCGAGTGCGCGCATACGCGATCGCCAATTGCCGGTCATCCTGCACGGATCGCGTTATGCCGAACGCATGCCCATTGGTGATAAGGCAGTGCTCGATACCTTTGCGCATAGCGCGCTGACTAGCTTTTACGAGCGATGGTATCGACCGGACTTGATGGCGGTGATCGCCGTGGGCGACTTCGACCCGATGTGGATGGAACAACAGATCCGGACGTATTTCTCCGCCCTTGAGGGGCCGGCAACCACCGAGCCAAGGCCGGAGTTCGCGGTACCCGACCACGAGGAAACGCTCTTCACCGTTGCCGCCGATCCCGAAGCGACGCATTCGTCAATCACCGTCTATTATAAGCAGGATGTAAAACCCGAAGGGCGCGTCGGCGATTATCGACGCTATTTGCTACAGGCCCTCTATCACCGAATGCTCAACCAGCGACTCGAAGAATTGACCGTGCAGGCTGATCCGCCCTATTTGCAGGCGTCATCGACGCAAGGGCGGATGGTGCGCAGCAAGGACGCCTATATCTTGCGGGCCGTAGTCGCTGACAATGGCATTGAGCGCGGGCTCGAAGCGATTTTGCAGGAAGTGCAGCGGGTGTTGGTACACGGATTTACCTCCGGCGAACTCGAACGGGAGAAAAAGGCGATGTTGCGCCGGATGGAACAGAGCTATCGCGAGCGCGACAAGACGCGCTCGGGCCGTTTCGCCGACGAATACAAACGCAGTTTTCTTACCGACGAGCCGATCCCGGGGTTGGAATTCGAATACGGCTTTTACAAAAGCTTTGTCCCCCAAATCACCTTGCAGGAAGTCAACGAGTTGGCCGGTCGCTGGCTGCGCCCCGACAATCGGGTGATCGCCGTCAGCATACCGGAGAAAGAGGCGGTAGAGCCGCCGCAGGAAGCTGAGTTATTGGCCCTTTTCGCCGCCGTCTCCCAACGCGAGGTCGAGCCTTATGTCGAGGAGGTCGATGACGCGCCTTTGTTGGAGGGTGACCACATGGGGTCGGCGATTGTCTCGCGCGAGGTGCTGCCCGAGTTGGGGCTGACGCGTTGGCGATTGGAAAATGGCATTGTGGTCTTGCTCAAGCCGACGGATTTCAAAAACGACGAAGTGCTCTTTGCCGCATCGAGCCCAGGCGGGTTTTCGCTGAGTGCAGATGAGGAGTTTATCGCGGCGCGTACCGCCGATGGCGTGGTGCGCGGCGGTGGCGTCGGTCATTTGTCCAAGATCGCCTTGGAAAAGCGCTTGGCCGACAAGGTCGTCTCGGTGCAACCGTGGATCAACGGGTTGCAGGAGGGCCTGCGCGGTTCGGCTTCCCCCGAAGATCTTGAAGTGATGTTCCAACTGATCCACCTCTACGGCACGGCCCCACGCGCCGATTCTACGGCTTTCGCCGCCTATCAGGCCTGGATGCACGGCATCTTGGCCAATCGCAGCGCCAGCCCGGAGGCTGCTTTTGCCGATACGCTGCAACTCGTGCTCGCGCAGCACCACTTCCGCGCCCGGCCCTGGTCGGAGGAGTTGATCGGCGAAATGGATCTCGAAACTTCGTTGCGCATCTATCAAGAACGCTTTGCCGATTTTGGTGACTTCACCTTTATCTTCGTCGGCAACTTCGATCTGCCGACGATCGAGCCGCTGGTGCAGAGCTATTTGGGCACGTTGCCGCATAGCGACCGGCAGGAAAGTTGGCGCGATGTCGGCATTGAGCCGCCGACCGGCGTGGTCGAGCGCTACGTATATAAAGGACTCGAAGCCAAGAGCCAGACCCAGATAGTTTTTACCGGTCCCTTCGATTGGAACTATCGGGACTTTTTTATGATCAACGCGATGGCCGACGCATTACAGATAAAGCTGCGCGAGGTCATGCGCGAGGATCTGGGGGGGACCTATGGCGTTGGCGTCAGCGCTTCGGCGACGCATTATCCAAAAGAGAGTTATAGTGTGTCGATCAGCTTTACTTGTGATCCACAACGAGCTGAGGAACTGGCCGGGGTTGCTATGGCGCAGATAGATGCCCTACAAGAGGCTGGCTTGGGTACTCGCTATATCCAGAAGGTGCAAGAGATGCGCCGCCGTCGTCACGAGGTGCGTCTACGAGAAAATCGCTATTGGCTCAACTTGTTGGATATGGCCTATTTTCACCAAATAAACCCTCGGCTTGCGCTAGAGTATCTAGACTATGTTGAAGCGATAAGTGCCGAGACATTGCAGCAAGCCATGCAACGCTATTTTAATCGTGAAAATTATATACGAGTAGTATTGTTGCCAGAAAATTATATCGAGTAAAAACAACTATTTATGTAAGTAATTGAAGACCAGCTCCAGGGGCGAATTTTCTTGACACCTGTACCTTTGTGCAGTATATTAAAATTACTGCACCTTTGTATATGTAATAGGTGTCCCAAGGTCCTCTCCGGTGTT
>DQLG01000368.1 GCA_015660315.1 Candidatus Latescibacterota bacterium | reverse complement strand
GCGGCAGCGCCGCCGTATTCTTCTCTGCCACGCTCTCGCCGCTGCCGTATTTCCGCGACCTACTTGGCGGCGAAGAGGGCGACGGGCTCTTGCGCCTTACCTCACCCTTCCCGCCCGAGCATCTGCGCCTGCTACTGGCCGACCATATAGAAACGACCTATAAAAAACGCGGCGAGACCTATGGCGACGTCGCCGAATCCATCGCCGCCCTAGCCAGCCAGCGACAGGGCAACTATCTCGCGTTCTTTCCCTCCTATAAATACATGGAAGAAGTCGCGACGCTCTTCGCCGATACACACGGCGATATCGAAAGCCTGGTCCAGGAAACGGGCATGTCGGAGCGCGAACGCGAAGGCTTTTTGGCCGTCTTTAACGCCGACAACGCGCATACCACCGTCGGTTTCGCGGTCATGGGCGGCATCTTCGGCGAGGGCATCGACTTGGTCGGCGAACGGCTAGTTGGCGCGATTGTCGTCGGTGTCGGGCTACCGCAGATCTGTTTGGAGCGCGACCTGATCCGCCACTACTTCGACCAACACGAGCTCTCCGGTTTCGAATACGCCTACACCTACCCCGGTATGAATCGCGTGCTGCAGGCGGCCGGCCGCGTCATCCGCACCGAGGAAGACCGCGGCGCCATCCTGTTGGTCGATCGCCGCTTTGGCCAGGGCCGCTACCGCCAGCTCTTTCCCCCCTCCTGGAACGACGTGCGCCCGGTGCACGCCCCAGCGCATATCGCCGAATCGCTCGAAGACTTCTGGAGCGAGAACCATGAGTCGGCTTAGTACATTCGCTATCTTGCTCCTGCTCTGTCCCGCGACCGTTGCCGCGCAAACCGTATTCGCCGCCGCAAGCCTCGCTTCGGCCTTGGAGGAACTCGCGTCACACTACCAAGGCATGCACCTATCTTTCGCCGGCTCGTCGACGTTAGCCAAACAGATAGAAGCCGGCGCCCCTGCCGACATCTATTTCGCCGCCAACACCCAGTGGATGGATTATTTGCAAGCGCGCCAACTCATCGAGGCCGATACCCGCACCGACCTACTCGGTAACGCATTGCTCCTTATCGCAGCAAAAGGCGAAACCTTTACCGTCCACATAGAAACGGGCTTCGACTTCGCCGCAGCCTTCACCGGCCGCCTCGCTCTCGGCGACCCCGACCATGTCCCGGCCGGACTCTACGCCCGTGAAGCCCTCGAAAATTTAGGTTGGTGGGCCGCGCTCGAAAAACGCCTGGCCCCCGCGCCGGACGTGCGCGCTGCCCTGGTCTACGTCGAGCGCGGCGAGTGCGCCGCCGGATTGGTCTACGCCACCGACGCCCGGCAAAGCAGCTACATCGACACCCTGGCGACTCTGCCCGACTCGCTGCATAGCCCCATCGTCTATCCCATCGCCCTCGTCAAAGACCGCGCCAACGAGAAGACGCACCGTCTGCTCGCCTTTTTGCAATCAAACCTGGCCGCCGATCTCTTTCGCCGTCATGGTTTCACCGTGCTAAAGACCGATGCTACTCAGCCCTGAACAATGGCAGATCCTCGCGCTCTCGCTGCGCGTGGCGTTTTGCTGCGTGCTACTCAGCCTAGTCCCCGCCGTACTGCTCGGCTGGGTCTTGGCTCGTCGCGAATTCCCGTTCAAAATCGCGCTAGACGGGCTTTGCCACCTGCCGCTGGTTTTGCCGCCGGTCGTCACCGGCTACCTGTTGCTATTGCTCTTCGGCCGCCGCGGTTTCTTCGGTCCCCTGCTCGACGTGATCGGCCTGCAACTGGCCTTTGATTGGAAAGGCGCCGTACTCGCCTCGGCCGTCGTCGGCTTCCCGTTGATGTTGCGTTCGGTGCGCTTGAGCATCGAGGGCGTCGACCCCCGCCTCGAACGCGTCGCCCGCACGCTTGGCGCCAGCCCTTTGCGCGCCTTCCTGACCATCACGTTGCCCCTGGCCGCGCCGGGCTTGCTCGTCGGTTCACTATTAACCTTCGCGCGTTCGCTCGGTGAGTTCGGCGCCACCATCACCTTCGCGGCCAATATCGCCGGCCAGACCCGCACCATCCCCGCGGCGATCTACACCTACCTCAACCAGCCCGGCGGCGACGACCGCGTCTGGGGACTGGTCCTGGTCTCGGTTGCGCTTTCGCTCTTGGCCCTTATCGCCAGCGAATGGTCCGCCCGCCGACTGCGGTCGCGCTGAATATGCTACGCCTGAAACTGCAACGCCGGCTCACCGACTTCGCGCTTGATATCGACCTTGAATGCCGCTACCCGGTCACCGCCATCTTCGGTCCATCGGGCGCGGGTAAGACCTCACTGCTCAATACGATCGCCGGCCTGCTTCGCCCCGAGGCGGGCTAGATCTCCATCAATGGACAAACCCTGTTCTCCACCGACCAACGCATCAATTTGGCGCCGGAAAAGCGCGGCATCGGCTATGTTTTCCAGCAGGACCTACTCTTCCCGCATTTGAGCGTCGAAGAAAACTTGCGCTACGGCCGCGACCTATTGCCCACCACCGCCCGCCGTTTCGAACTTTCGCAAATCGTCGACCTGCTCGAAATCGGCCCGCTGCTCACCCGTCGTCCGGTACATCTTTCTGGTGGCGAACGCCAACGCGTCGCCCTGGGCCGAGCCTTGCTTTCCTCCCCGCGCCTACTATTGATGGACGAACCGCTGGCTTCGCTCGACCAGGGCCTCAAAAGCCGCATCATCCCCTACCTGCGCCATATCCGCGACGACCTGCAGATCCCGATGCTCTACGTCAGCCACTCCGTCGCCGAGATCCTCGAACTGACCGGCCAGGTCATCGTACTCGACAAGGGCCGGGCCATTGCGCACGGCGACTTCTTCAAAATCGCCACCGACCCCGCCGTCCTCCCTTTAGTCGAAGAACATGGTTTCGAGAATGTGTTGATCGTAGAAATCGTTGCGGCCGACGCCCAGCGCGGCGTCTGCGAAGTCCTGTGCCACGAGCAACCGCTCAAAATCCCCTACTGCGATAAGCCCGTGGGCAGTCGCCTCTTCGTCGGCATCCGCGCCGACGATATCATCCTCGCGCGCAACCGCCCCGAAGGGTTGAGCGTGCGCAACGCTTTGCAGGGAACAATCAGCGAGATCGCCAATGTCGACGGAAAACAACTACTCTATATCGACGTCGGGCGACGCCTAGCGGCCAAGACCACGCTCGACGCGGTCGAAGAACTCGGCCTCAAGGTCGGCGATGAGGTCTATTGTTTGGTCAAGACGCACTCAATCCGTATCGGACCGGAAGTGGGTTAGGCAGAGGCAAACGTCATATCAATTCTCACCCATCGCGTATAGCATACCACGCATCCTCTGTGGATGTCTCCTTCTCGGCCCTCCACCTGCTCTACACGAAATCGATCAATCTAAGATTCGCCATTCCAATAGTCACCCGTCACAACAGCTGTATCTGCCCGAACATTGGACGGTCTGGACACCTCTCTCAACGAATAAGAGTCATGCGCGCAGCTTTGCTAAACGAGCCTATCTGCAATCGGTAGAAATAGACGCCGCTAGCAACAGCGCGG
>DQLG01000312.1 GCA_015660315.1 Candidatus Latescibacterota bacterium | reverse complement strand
GTCGAGGGCGGTTTGGCGACCGGCGGGGCTTGTGCTGTCGAGGGCGGCCCCGTCGTGCATGTTGAAGGACATCGCGAGGCAGGAAAGGGCCAGACCGAGATCCTTGATCTGTGATTGCGCATCGGAGTTTTGGAAGGTCTTGGCCTGTATGTCGATCGAGTTGAACCCGATATCGGCCAAGGTGTTGAGGGTGTCTTTTTCGGGGCCGGTAAGGGCCCAAGCGCAGCAGGATAATTCCACGGGGCGAGTCCTTTCTAAAGGGCGTCGATGGTGCCGTAACAGATACGCCGGCTCTTTTTTATAGTAGTGAAGCCAAGTCGCGCGAGGTTTTGGCCGGGGTGGCGGTCTTTCATGGCTACCCGGTGTCGGGCGACGCGTCTTGCCTCTTGTACGTCGCGCAGAGAAGGGCCGTCCGGATAGGCCAGGCGGCGAACGATATCGAGCCCTTGGGATAGGTCGATAGTCTCGGAGAACATCGGGTCGAAGTAGACGATATCCCAGGCATTATCCGTTTCTCGGCGTAGGTAATCGGTAAAATCTGTGTGGTGCACTTCGACGCGGCGCATCGCTGGAATCAGTTCCGGCGGAGAGGCGAGGCTATAGCGGGCCATGCCGCGGATGGCGAGTAAAGCCAATAGCGTCGAGGATTCGAGAGCGCGGACCCGGCCAGTGGGGCCAACGGCATGGGCGGCGACGATGGCGTCGGCTCCGAGCCCGCAGGTGCAGTCGAGCAGGCTTGCTCCCGTCTTCAGTTGCAACGCGTCGACTAGACCATCGTTTTTCTTTTGGCTGAGGGCGCGCACTCGCATTGTGGCCATATTGGGGTGGTAGCGAAAGGTTTGGCCGGCGACCCAGAGAGCGAGCCCTTTGCGCTCGATGATGAGCAGGCCTTCGCGGTCGCTATGCTTGGCGGTGTTGCCGGGTTGGCCATTGACGCGGGCAATAAAAGGGGCGTTGAGTTCGGCCGCGATGGCCTGCGCGGTCTCGCATTCCTGGGCACCGGCTTGTGCGATAGTGGTTATGGCTACACTGAGGTCTGGTTGTACTTTTGGCGGTGGTGTCGGCGGCGCATCGCCTTTGTCACCGGGCGTTGCTGGGAGCCGTCTGTTGGCTTCTGTGCACGGGGTATCTGTTTCGGTTTGTGTCATAGGGGATGTGTTATTTTAAGGCGGATCGAAAAAAGGTTCAGATACCAAAATAAGATAAGAGGGGCGTTAGGGGCAATGGCGCGGGAAGGCCTGTGCGGTATACTATGGATGTGCAATGGTTTTTTGTCGTTCGACAAAGTTTACTGAAAGAGTCTATGAACAAGTATATATGGGGAATGGTATGGATTTTCGCCGCTTGTCGGGGGGAGGTGGATCCGCCCGTCGTAGTGGATATCGAACAGGTGGATCCCTCGGGACAGGAATTGGTCTTTTGGTACCAGCACACGCTCAAGCGCGAAGACCGGCTCAATGATTTATTGGCTGAGTTCAATGCGGGCAATGTATATGGGATTTCGGTGCGGGGAGAATACGCCGGCGGTTATACAGACATTTACAACAAGATGGTCGTGGGGATTCAGGGTGGGATATTGCCGGCGCTGGTGGTCGCCTATAACAATCAGGCCAACGCTTATTTCGCCAATGGGGGCGCGGTGGATTTGGCGCCCTATATGTCCTCGGTCCAGTGGGGGCTAACGGCGGAGGTGCGGCAGGATTATTATGGCGACTTTTTGGCGCAGGATCGTTTTGACGGAGTGCAGGTCGCCCTGCCGCCCAATCGCTCGTTGGAGTTGCTTTATTACAATGCCGATTGGTTGCGCGAATTGGGCCATCATCGACCACCGGAGGATTGGGCGACTTTTGTCGCGTTGTGCCGTCGGGCCCAAGCCGTCCCTTTCAGCAAAAACGGGAGTGGCCGCAGCTTGGGGTGGGTGTTGCCCGCAGATGCCAGCCATCTGGCGTCGATGGTCTTCGGGTTGGGCGGGGGTTTTATCGACGAACAGCAGCGGGCATATACGTTGGACTCGCCCGAGGTGCGCGAGGCGCTCTTGATGTTGCGGGAGTTGGTCGTCGATGGGGCGTTGGAACTGGCGTTTGAGAGCGGTGAGGCTTTGCGCAATTTTAGCGCCGGGAAAGTGTTGTTTTTTCTCTCGTCTTCCACGGGTATCCCGCATGTCGAGAGCGCGGTGGCGGCTGGATCTGGTTTCAACTGGCAGGTGGCGCCTTTGCCGCACTCTACGCCCGAGCCGGTGCTCAATGTCTACGGCGCCAGTGTCGCGGTGTGTCGCACGACAGCGGCCAAACAGTTGGCCGCCTGGCTCTTCCTCAAGTGGTTCACCGAGCCGGAGCAGCAGGCGCGGTGGGCAGAAGCCAGTGGGTATTTTCCGGTACGCAAGGGGGCGGCGGAGCATTTGCAAGCGTATTTTGCGGAACATCCGCGTTACGAGCAGGCCTTTACCTGGCTTGACGCCGGCCGCGGTGAACCGGGGGTGCGCGGCTATACGCGGGTGCGGCGGCTGATTGCCGAGGCGATGATGGGGGTTATCGAGGGGGAGGATATGGATACGGCGCTGGCGGATTTGCAGCAAAGGGCGGATGCGACGTTGACGCAGTAGATGGGTGGACGGGTGGTGATGGTGTGATGAGCCGCATATAACAGAAACGCCGCCGGCCTCGTTGTGGGGGCGGCGGCGTTTTCTATTGCGCTGGAAGGATCGGCGGAGGAAGTCAGCGCAGGGTGTTCATTCGGCGTTAGGCCATCCGTAGCCACTCGTTTTTGCGACTACTTTTTTCGCGTTGGGTGCGGTCAAACTCAAAGTTTGTGTGGATTTGAAGAGCTGTCTGTCGGCCGCGATACTTAGGGCGAGGAATTCGAATTGGCCCTGTTGGTTGGTGGTAAAGGTGTGATTGGCCTGCCAGATTCCGGCGCTGTGCTCGGAGAGTAAGAGATCGGACCATAGGCCGTCCGACATGCGCAGCATCGGTGTTTCGCTCGCCCCGAGTTGGCTGATCACGTAGAGGTCGAGATAGGCGGGATATAGGGGGTGGGGCAGCAGCACTAGTTGGAAATCTTCACTTTCTAGGCCGAGGCTACCGTCGGTGGGCAAGACTTGTGCCAGCACTAATCCTGAATATTCGTTGCCTTGCGGATCAACGGCGATAAGTTCGATGATCTCGCTCGTTTGCCAAGGCGTATTGGGGATCAGAACCAAGCTGTGGTCCGCCGGGTCATAGTTTACCGCCACCGGTTGCAGGCCTTTGGCGACCCACAGCAATAGGGTTGGGTCGACTTCGCCTTCAATAAGTTCGTCAAGTGACAAGCGCAGGGCCGTGGCTCCGGCGAAGAGCGGCACCTCCGTGCGTGGGTTGAGCGCAAAGACCAAGGCATTGGTGGAATGGACTTCTACATGCAGGGCGGTTTCGAGGCGGGTGCCATCGCTCAAGATACCAACTATCGCCAGCGTTTCCTCGCCGTCGAAACCCTCGTCGGTGAAAATGAGCAGGCGGTGGGTCTCTGTATCGACTAACGCGCGGACGTGCTCGCCGCCGCTTAGCTCCCAGGTGAAATCAGCCGCCCCGGCGCCGGTGATAAAGGCGTCGAGATCGAGGCTTTGGTCAAAGGCACCGGCTTCGAGTTGTAGTGCCGGCAAGGCGCTTAACTCGGGCAGGTCTACCGTCGGTCCGGCATCCGGATCGGCAATGATGGTAATGCGCACAGTCCGTATTTGTGCTGGCAATTCGGGGACTTCGGCGATAAAGGTAATTTCTTCGCTGCCGGTCCAGCCTCCGGTTGCGCGCACGCTGACCTGGCGGGTCGTCGGATCAACGATGATCATCAAGCTTTGTTGGCCGCTGACTTGCCAGACGACGGTCTCTGGAGCATAGTCGCCGGCGACGAAGTCGTCGAGGCTGAAAGAGTGAATCTGACCGTTAACGAGGGTGAAGTTGGGGATGGGGTTGAAGGTAAAAGACAGCCCTGTGTCGGTTTTTTCGCCGAGCAGTTCGAGTCGTAAGAGTGCGACGGCCTCGTGGCCATCGGGGTCGACGACGCGCACTTCGAGTTCGAGTTGTCCGGGTTGCGCGGTGGGGCCGGTTTCGATGATCAGCACGTGGGTCAATGGATCGACGCGCAGTTCGACATCGTCGCGTTCGGGTAAAAAGAAAGCTAAGTCGGCGTTGTTGTGATCGAGGTCGAAGACATAGTCGTCGAGATCGATCGAAGTGTCGATGCCGGCCAGCGGTAGGCTGATCTCGGGCAGTGCCGCGAGCAGGGGACCGCCGTCGGGCGAGGCGGCGAATACGGTTAGATCGAAAGAGCTATTGCCGCCCGAAGGGTCGGTGACCGTCAAGGTCAGGGTTTCGATGCCGACAAAATCGGCCGGGGCCTCTATGCGGACTAGACGTCCGCCGCTGAGTTGAATGTTCAGTCGGTTCTGGCCTTGTACGGTCCAGAGTAAGTCCTCGCCCGGGTCATCTGGGTCGACGGCAACGTCGTCTAGTGCCAATAAGTGGTGATCGCCGGCGGTCAGGCCTAAACGCAGCGGCGGGTTGACCACGTTCGGTGGCAGGGAAGGTACGATGGTCACGGTCAGCGGGCCGGTCGCGGTCAGGCCGCCCGAATCCTCGAAGATCAGGGTGATCTCCTCGGTGCCCTCCCAATCGGCGGGGCCGTCGAGTATAAGGTGGCCCTCGCTAAGTTCGAGTCCGACGTGCTCGTTGCCGCTCCAAGAAAACCCCAAGTGTTCGGTAGCGTCTTCGATATCGGCGATTAGATCTGCCAAGGCCAGGCTGCTGTCTTGTTTGCCCATGGTCAGCCGCACGTTTGGCGAGGCGAGCAGGCGCGGGGCGTCGTTGACCGCATTGACTTCAACGGTGATCTGTAAGGTGTCGGCGAAGGCGTGGTTGTCCTCAACGATGAGCGCGATCTGTCCCTGGCCGTGCCACTCGGGCAGAGCGGAGAGATGAGCGATATAGGGTGGCCCGGCGATCTCCACTTGAATTTCCTGGCTGCTCGAAACGCTCCAGGTGAGTAAATCGGCTTGCGTATCGGGGGCATCAACCAGCGCATCGAGGGGAATATCGTAGGATTCGTCCTCGGCGAAGACCAAGGTGGAGAGTGAGTTGAGGACCGGTGGCGCATTGACAAAAACATCGACCGTATCGGATGCGGTCTGGCCGTCCGGGTTGGTGACGGTGACAATTAGGCGCTCCCAGGGCGAAGCGTCGGTTGGCGCTTGCAGGATCAGGTCGTTGCCGTTGCGGTCCGCAGTTAACGATGGGGTTGCCGAGACCGTCCAGGTCAATTCGCCAGGGCCGTAAAGGGGGTCAAAGACCATGTCGTCCAAATGTAATGCTTGCGAGCTGCCGCGGGGCAATATCAATTGCTCGGGCAAGCCGTTAATCGAGATGCCTTGTACGGTGAGTTTGAGCGGGGTGATAAAGCGGAAGGAGCGTTGGCGGCCGTCGGGCAAAAAGAAACGCGTTTCGCGCACTCCGCTCTCGTCGATGAGGATGGCCCCTTCTCTAACCGGCGCTAAAGTGCGCAGGCGGAACGAGGCGACCGGACCTTCTCCCTGGTCTTCGGCGCGGACGATACTATAGTCGAGTTGCGTGCCGGGGGCGTCGGCGGCTGGGTCGTCCTCGGCGAGCATATAATTTCGGTAGATCTCGCCATTGCCGAGAAATACGCCGGGCGCGAAGGGCTGGTAGCCCGTGGCTTCGGCCCGGTCGTCTTCGACTAGGGCAAAGCGCGTCTCGTCGAAACTGAGAAAGATCGCCGCCCCGGAAAGCGCTTCGCTCTCCGAGTCGATCCAGACCTCGATTTCGATTTCTTGGCCGACGAGGATGGAGGCTTCCGTGGTTCCGGTATCGGCATGTCGCAGTTCTAGCCGAGCGGCAAGCAAATTCGCCGGTAGGCTAAAAACTATAAGAATAAGGCTAAATAGATTCCGTTTGTGCAAAACACTTCCTCCCTGGCATGGGACCTGCACCAGGAAGGGGGCAAATCCCATGCCAGGGTGGAATCGGGCTAAATGAGGGGGTTAATCGAAGAAAAAAGGGGCTTGCAAGGGAAGTTGGTTCCAATCAGGAGGAAGAAATTTCCCAAGCTACAAGGGAATAATATGCTCTCCATGGGGGTATGGACTGGAGATCTGCTCTATACATAGTATGGCATTGTTCTTGCTACGATATAGGCAATTGAAGGGAGTCGTTTGCTCCGAACGGGTGGAGCGATAATTCTAAGGAATGGAATTGTGAGACCCTCAGCTCAGAGTAATACATATTTGATCTTCGGCCGTCGGCCGGGCCAGACGGGGCGATTCTCGGTCCCCTGGATCGCAATCGGGTTGTTGCTGTTGTTATGGATAGCACCCGAGATCTACGGCGCGGCACCGACCTTTGAGAATCGCACCCC
>DQLG01000798.1 GCA_015660315.1 Candidatus Latescibacterota bacterium | reverse complement strand
TGATGGTCTCCGACGGCCGCACGACCTTTACTAATGTGCGTCAGCGCGAGTTTTTTCGTGTTGGACTGGTCAATATCGCCAATAAGACCGAACGCGAGTTTGTCTTCGAGGTGGAGCCGCGCGGGGTGGAGGAGTTGCCGGGTAGCGCCGTGCAGATCGTGCGCATCGAGGCGTTGGAGTCGGACGGGGTGCGCGGTAGTGAAATCGATGAAGAAACCCATGCGGCGTTGCCCGAGGTCGATCGGGGCGCGATCGATTATTTTCGTCGCACCCGCGCCGGTCGGCAGATCCGGGTGGAACAGGGGATCTACGACGCCTTGCCCGTGGAGGAACAGGCGCCGCGGCGCTATTATCGGCGCGAGCGCCCGCGGCTTGCCGAGGTCGAGGTCATTGCGGTGGGTGATAACGCGGCGCGGCTAACGCGGCCGACGATCGAGGATTGGGCTAGACACGAGCAGCGGCGTACACGTCTTATTAGCGACGGCTTGTTATCGACTTTTCAGTTTTTGCGCGAATACGACCGCTTGCGCGATGAAAACCAAGTGCAGATCGACCTGGGCGCCAAATACTGGCTCGATCGCATCCGGTTGCTGAGTCCGGGCGAGCCGCCGCCGGCCTATCAGCTGCGCGTCGCCGACGGTTCGCTCAACCCCGACGGCGAGTTGGTTTGGCGGCTCTTTGACGAGCGGTTGAACCGCGACGCCCGCTTGCAAGTGGAAGAATCATTTCCCGTGCAGGAGGTTCGCTATATCGACTTGCGCCGGCTGGCCTTCGCGGCGGGCGATAACGAGAAGGGGCAGGTCAGCGAGATCCAGGCCTATGGTGAGGGTTATGTCTCGGAGGTGGTGATGGTCTCACCGATCGTCAAGCTCAGGCGCTCGGTGCTCTTCGGCGCGTTGCATTGGACGGCGGAGACCCCGCGCGATACACATGTCGAATTGCGCACCCGCTCGGGCGACGAGCTATTGCGGATCGCACATTATTTTACGCCGCGCGGTTCTGAGATCTCGCAGAATACCTGGGAGCGGCGTAGCGAGGACCGGCGCGGGCCGGTGGTGATCGAGGAACTGCCCGGCGCGGATTGGAGCAACTGGAGCGAGGTCTACCACACTTCGGCTGAGGCTTTTAAATCGCCGTCACCGCGCCGTTATGCGCTATTCGAGGTGCGGTTAAAAACCTCCGACCCGTTTCGCGCCGCGCGGTTGCTGGATTTGAACCTGGATTTCGGCCCCCCCTTGGTGGACCAGGCCTTTGCCGAATTGTGGCCGGTGCGCGGGGTAGAGCCGGGACAAACGGAGGAGTTTACGCTCTATGTGCGGCCGCAATTTCGTGTGGGCAACCCGGGTTTTGATCGGATCCGGTTGCAGTCTTCTTCGGCGGTGCCGTTGGAGTTGGTCTCGGTGCGCGCGGGCAGTGAAAATCTGCTGCGTTTGGGCGGGGGTACGAGTTTGTGGCCTGGCGCGTTGCAGCAGGCACTGGGCGAGCAGGGCGTATTGGATCTGGTTTTTGCCGAGCCGGTGACCGAGCCGACGCTTTATGCTATTCGCTTTCGCACCCAGGTTTTTCTCGGCCATACACAGTTTTTTGCCGAGCTTTCGCACACGGGTTTTCCCGCGCGCGTACAGGAAGTCAGCGCTGGGGAGGCGACAGGGTTGGTCTCCAGTCAGGCGCTGGTGGCGGTGGTCGATCTCAAAGAGGGTCGTCTGCTCGAGGACGTGACGGTAACTCCGCCGATTCTAACGCCCAATGGCGACGGCATCAACGACGAGGGCGCGATCGAGGCCAAGGTCTTCGCGGTTGAGGGCGATAAGCGCTTGCGGGTTGGGGTCTTCGATCTTTCGGGGCGACAGCTGCGCGACCTTTCCCGTCAAGAGGCTCGGCCCAGCGGTGTGCATCGCGTACTATGGGATGGGCGAGACGAGACGGGTCGATTGGTGCCGCCCGGTGTGTATGCGGTGCGGTTGGGGTTGGACACGGACGCCAGTAGGCAGGGTACGGAGACGGTGCGTCTGGTGAGGGTGGTGTACTAATGATGGCGCGGTTGTGGCTCTGGGTAATTCTGGTATTAGGTGCTTGGGTTTCAGCGAGTGCGCAAAGCTCGAGCCGGGGTGCGTTGGGAGCACTGGGCGCGGAACGGTCTTATCCGAGCTTCGAACTTGAATATGTCGAACCCCAGGTCCATAAATGGTACGCGCCGCGTCATTTGCAGGAGACCTATTGGCAGCCGTGGTACCAGTCGGCGAGCAATTACGCGCGCTATCCCTATACCCGCTATGTCCACCGCTTGCTTGAAGGCGACGATTTCTACGACCTACTCGGCAGCCAGGTGGGGCGCGGTTGGCAGGTCTATTCGTGGACCCAGGAGCAGCCGCAGGCGCAGGGTAGCCAGATCAACAAGCTGCCGACGCGCCAAGTGCGCAATAGCTCGGAGGCGCAGGCTTTCGGTACGAATCAGGGTACTAATGCCTATGGTGGTTTTTTCAACCGCCTGGTCATTGCCGGCGACGAACACGGACAGACCGCCTATCGCCTGATGGTCGGTGACGAGATCGACACGCGTTTTACGCCGCTGACCTTTTCGAAGCCGCGCTACAATGGTCTGCGGCTCGATCTGGCGGGGGCACGGCATTCGGCGACACTACTGCTGTCGCGCGTCAGCGATCCCAATGGCTCGGCGGCGGATGCTACCGGTACCGGAAATTTCTCGCGCAATGGCACCAACGCGACCCATCTGCTGGGCGGCCACGCCGATCTTGCGCTGGGCGATTTGGCCCGGTTGGGGTTGAGCTATATCAATGTGCATAACGCGCATACCCAGCGCGAACTCAACAACGGCAACCCGCTTAACGGCACACTGACCGTCGCGCAGAACCAGCCTTTGCGTTCGCTCTGGGTGCGGTTACGGGATGACTCGCCCGGTGATTTGGGCGGCGGCGCGGTGTTGCTGGCGCACGATATCGTGTTGGTCGATACCAATGGGCGTGAACTACGCGGTTCGGAGATTGGTTTGTTGCCCCAGATCAAGGGCGGCGCTAATCGCGGCGGCGTGCTGGTCGCCGACGGCTCGGAGCATATTCTGCTGGCCTATGATTTGGCGGCGCTCGATTATGAAGGCGTGCGTTCGGCTGATTTGCAGAGCGCGCGCGTGGAGTTGAATTTGGCCAACGACTATCGCGTCGAGGTCGCTTCGAATTTACAGGCTGACGGCATCGGCAGCGCCGCCAATACGGTCTTTTTGACCAGCGCGCGTGCCGAGGGCAATGTGCGAGATCGCAGCAATACCGGACTGGTCAGTGTCGGTTATGGTTTACCGGTGGCCAACGAAATCTACGGCGTCGATTGGAATATGCCCGATTGGCGCGGCCTTTCGCTTGCGGGAGAGGTCGCGCTCAATCGTCGCCTCAGGCGCTACCCCAATCCCGCGCTCGACAAGCACCAGCAACAGGTCGAGACGGCCGGCGCGCTCTACGGGCAGTTGGCCTATCAACACTGGTCGTGGCAGCTCTTTGCCGAGGCCTTTTCGCTCGACGACGATTACGGCACCAGCTACTGGCTCACCGACCCGGGCGGGACGATTTTTTATCGCGCGGCGATTCCGCAGGTCTATGAACTGGTCGACGACGACGACGATTTCAACGGGGTGCCTGAATGGCCCAGACCCTTCCAGCCGAACGCGCAGCGCGCCTGGCCCAGCTACGACGAGAATGGTGACTTTATCAACGACCAGAACCAGAACTTAAATCTGGTGCCGGACTACGCCGAGCCTTTTTTGCGCTACCTTTCTGACCGCCCGGAGTTTCTCTTTGGCCTCGACATGAATCACAACGGCACCGTCGACCGTTTTGAAAACGATCTCGAACCCGATTATCCCTATAAACGCGACCATCGCGGTTTTAACACCTATTTGAAAGGCCGTTTTGGCCCCGGTGCCGGGTTGACCGTGGGGCGGCAGGACATGCGGTTGATCGCCGGTGATGGTCGCACCGAGTCCTGGTATCTGTTGGCCAGTTGGGTGCGCACCTTCGGGGATGCCCGGTTGCGACTTTTTGAACACGCGGCCTTGGTCCGCGACGATATCGCCGACGATTTGCTGCAGTGGTTCCAACCTGTCGACGCGCAGGGGCGGATGCTAGAGGTGCCCGATGTATTGCCGGCGCAGGACACTTGGAAGAATGTGTTCTACGCCGACTGGGACCAGCATCTTGGGCCGGGCATACGGATGCAGCACCGATTCAAGTGGGAAGCTTGGCGACAGCGGGACTCGGACGCGTCGTTGGCGAGACGCGAAGGCCGGCGCGAAAGCGGCTTTCTGGGTTTAATCAACCGGGCGCAGTGGAGCATACCCGTCGGGCTGGCGACCTTGCAGCCACGTTTCAAGAGCGAGTTCCGCCGCGAGCGTCCCTTTTCCGTGCGGCGCCCGTCCTCGACGAGCCTGGAGGAGACCGCGATCCTGTTGTGGACACAACCTCTGATGGCCGAGACGGTGGGGGTTGCCTATTTTCCGCGCTACGGTCGCCAGCGTTTCAATACTGAGTTGCAGTTGGGTTTGGAGTTCAGTCGCTTGTGGTTGTTGGAAGGGCGGCGCGAAGATGTCGGCGAGAATTTTTCGCGTTGGACGACGATTATACAACTTTCCAACCGCGTCGCCTACGACGGGTATCAGCTGGCGACGCGCACCGGCCTGCGCTTGAGCGCCTGGAATTTTTCGCGCCGTCGAGACCAGCGCACCAATACGTTTTTTCTGACGATTGTCGCGGGGTTGCGATG
>DQLG01000796.1 GCA_015660315.1 Candidatus Latescibacterota bacterium | reverse complement strand
GTGGCGAATTGCAATTGGTTGAAGATCTGGTTGTGACTGACTCCCAGTTCGGGCACGGAGGGCATCGGCAGAATCCAGGCGAAGTCTGAAGCCTCGCCGCTATACTGGAGTTGCACGTGGGTGGTAACAGTGCCTTCCCCTTGGATAAAGAGAATATTTTCGGCGACTTGGTTCATTGGAAAGTTGTCGCAAAAAAACCCACCGCAAGCGTAGGCCTGGAGGCCGGATAGATGCATGACTGCGGGCAAGAGGAGGAGGGCGAGAAACGGGCGAAAACTATGCAGCATAGATCATCCTTTCTTACAGGGACAGGCTCCTTAGATTATACAATAAGACGATCATATTTTCCAATGGCTTCACATTGGAATAATGAGAACAGCAGAAGAGATTGTCAGTTATTCTTTTCAGATCCGTCGTTTGTGGTGTATTTCTCGTCACTGTGGTAGTCGCGCGATGGCAGCAGGCTTGCCAGATCTGTATATTATCGCGTAAGATGACGCTCTTACGATAAGGAATATGATCCGGTAATACAGGTAGCAATTATTCTCTTGAATAAGGAGATTGATAATGGGAGCCAAAAAAATATTTGGCTCCCATTTTTCTCGCGTAAATGCCGATGATGATCGGGCCGCTTGTACGCGGCTATGTGTCTTTTTAGGACTCGCGCGCCACCCGCCTATTGGCCGCCATACGGCGGATCAATTCGTCGGCGATAACGCCGATTAGGATTACCGCGCCGATGATGGCGAATTCGAGTTGCGTGGGAATGCCGAGAATATTAATGGCGTTGTAGAGCACCCGCATGACGGCGGCGCCGATAATAACGCCTAAGATCGAGCCTTCTCCGCCTCGGAGCGAGCACCCGCCCAAGACCGCGGCGGCGATCGCGTAAAGCTCGTAGAAATTGCCCTGCGCGGCGGGTTGCACCGAGTTGACATCAAGGGCGAAGAGTATGCCGCCTAGCCCGGCGGTGCCCGAGCAGATGACATAGGCGAGGATTTTCATGCGCTCGATTTGGATACCGCTGTAGCGCGCGGCTTCTTCGTTACGGCCCAGTGCCAGCAGGTAGCGGCCCCAGATGGTGCGGTTGAGGAAAAGGGCGGCTATGATACCTAGAAATACGAGGATGAAAAAGGGGATGGGGATAGAGAAGCTGTCGGTCAGTGGTATTTTGCCGATGGCGAGATGGCGCAGGCCCTCGTAGGAGGAGCCGAAACCCTGGACCTGGTCGTGCGTGAGCCAGCGGGCGAAACCGCGGTAGAATAACAGCCCGCAGAGCGTGACGACGAAGGGCTGCAGACCGATGCGAGTGATCAGTAGGCCATGCAGCAGACCGATGGCTAGCGAGAGCGCCATGACGATCGCGAGGGCGGCTGGGATTGAATAGTTGTCGGCTAAGAGCAGTGTAATCGTGCAGCCGACGAGCCCGATCAGTGAACCGATGGATAGGTCAATGCCGCCGGTGATGATAACGAAGGCGACGCCGATCGAGATAATGCCGAAGAGCGAGGTCCAGCGGATGATATTCTGCAGGTTATAGGCGCTGGCGAATTTGGGCTCGATGATCCAGGTGAGGGCGAAGACGGCGACGAGCAGGCCGAGGATGCCGAAGATCTTTTTCACGTCAGGCGGCCTTGCCGGTGGCTAAGTGCATAATGGCCTCTTCGCTGAGGTCGGCGCGTTGCAGTTGGCCGGTGATATGGCCTTCGTGCATGACGAAGGTGCGGTCGGACATGCCTAGGATCTCCTCCATTTCGCTTGAAGCGAAGAGCACTGCGACGCCGGTGGCGGCCAGCTCTTCCATCAATCGGTAGATCTCCTCTTTTGCGCCGACGTCGATGCCGCGCGTCGGCTCGTCGAGCAGCAGTACGCGCGGTTCGAGCGCGAGCCATTTGGCGAGTACGACCTTTTGCTGGTTGCCGCCGGACAAGAATTGAACTATTTGCCCGGCGTCGGGCGTGCGGATGGAGAGGCGCTGGATCATTGCTTCGGCATCGGCGTTTTGGCGGGCATAGTCGGCAAAGCCCATGCGGTGGTGCCGGTGCAGGCCGGGTAGGCCGATATTGTCGGCAACGGCCATTTCAAGGATCAGGCCCTGTTGCTTGCGGTCTTCGGGCACCAGGGCTAGTCCGGCGCGAATGGCGTCGACGGGGGAATGCAACGTCTGTGGCTCGCCGTCTATGAGGACGCGGCCGGCAAGCGCCGGGGCAATGCCGAAAAGTACTTGCAATAGTTCTGTGCGGCCGGCACCGACCAGCCCGGCGATGCCGACGATCTCACCGCGGTGGACGGAAAAATTTAGTGGGTGTTTGGGCCAGACGGGCACGACTAGGTCTTCGGCCTGCAGGACGATTGCGCCGGCTTCGTGGGGTTGGTGCACGTAGTATTGCGAGACATCGCGGCCGACCATCAGTGAGACCATGGCGTTGTGGGCAATCTCTGTCCGAGCCAGTTCGCCGGCGTTTTGGCCGTCGCGCAAGATGATGACGCGGTCGGCTAGGGCGGTGACTTCGCTGAGACGGTGCGAGATATAGACGATGGCGACGTCGCGGCCTCGCAGATCGTTTATGACGGTGAAGAGCGCTTTGGCCTCTTCACTGGTCAGGCTGGAGGTCGGCTCGTCCATGATCAGGACGCGGGCCTGAGTAGAAAGGGCCTTGGCGATCTCGATTAATTGCTGGTGGCCGATCGGCAATTCGCGCAGCAGGGTATTGGGGTCGATAGCGAGGCCGATTTGCGCCAGAGCGATGGTCGCGCCCTGGTGGATGGCCGCGCGGTCGATCAGGCCGAATGTACGGGGTTCGCGGCCGAGGTAGATATTGGCAGCTACGGTGAGATTGTCGCAGAGGTTGAGCTCTTGATGGATCAGGGCGATGCCCAATTCCGTCGCCCGGCGGGGCGAGTCGATGTCGACGGGCGTATCGTCGATCAGCATTTCGCCGTCGTCGGGTGCTTGGATGCCGGCGAGAATCTTCATCAGCGTCGACTTACCTGCACCGTTTTCGCCGATGACGGCCAAAACCTCGCCGGGTTCGATCGCCATATCGACCGCGTCGAGGGCGAGCACGCCGGGGAAGCGTTTTGTTATGCCGCGGACCTGCAATAGCGGCATTATTTCGCGCCAGTCAGCTGCTTCAACTCGCTCCAGAAGGCTGCAACATTGTCTTTGCGGATCTGGCGCGCCGGGATATCGAGCACGCCGCCCTTGGGCAGCACCGAACGATCTCCGCGTTTGAGGGCGGCAAGGATGCGCACCGATTCGTAGCCGTATTTGTAGGGGTTTTGCACCACGGTGCCGTAGATATGACCGTCGATGATGCCCTGCAGTGTCGGGTCTTCCTCGTCGAAGGCGATGATCTGTATCTCGCCGGTCTTGCCGGCTTCTTTAATGGCTTCGAGCGCCAGCGGTGGGTTGTAGGCGAAGAGACCGACGACGCCGTTGAGGTCGGGGTATTTGGCGATGGCGTCTTCGACCTGGGCTTTGGCCTTGGCGTAGTCGAACTGGTCGGTGCGCGTATCGAGCACGGTGTATTTATCGCCGGTGATCACTCCGCTGTTGGGGTCGCGGCGTTCAGGGTCAAAGGAGCGGTCGAGCAATTCGTCGATCACGCCCTGGCGGCGCTGGCGAGCGTTGAGTTGTTCGAGGCGGCCGACGAAGATCATGATATTACCGCCATCGGGTAGGGCTTCTTTGACGAGTTTACCGCACTCGCGACCGGCCGAGTAATTGTCGATGCCGATAAAAGCCAGGCGGTTGCTCTTAGGCGCGTCGGAGTCGTGGGTGATGAGGTTGGTATTGGCGGCGGCCTCGTTGAGCAAGGAGGTCTGATTGTCGGGGTCGATCGGGCTGATGGCGATGCCGTCAATGCCGCGGGCGAGCATAGCCTGCACGATGCGCTTCTGGTCGGCGACACCTTCGCCGGGCATTTGCACTTCGGCGTGGGCGTCGAATTTTTTGGCAGCCGCCTCGACGCCTTTAGAGGCGATGGTCCAGAAGGGGCCGACGCCATTGGTGACAAAAGCCAATTGCGGTTTGGCCTCTTGTTTGGGGGTATCGGAGTCACTGCCGCAGGCGGCGAGAGCGAGGGTGGTCAGCAGGAGGAGTAACTTATTCATTATATGATCTCGCTGTGGGGGTTGGTCGGGTAATTCGGAATATATATTTTACGTCCGGTAATGACCTAACGCAAGCAGCAGACAGAAAGGTCTATGATACGGATATTTATTGGAATTATACTGGTGGTTGGATGGGCGACAACTCAAGGAGAAGCCAAAGTGGGCAAAGAAGCGTTTGGAACGACTGCGACCGGGCAACAAGTGGACCGTTATACCTTGGAAAACGAACAAGGCTCGATCGTGCGGATTATCACCTATGGCG
>DQLG01000213.1 GCA_015660315.1 Candidatus Latescibacterota bacterium | reverse complement strand
CGCGGCACCCGCGCTAGGCGCGTTCTGTCGGAGCGCAAGCCGATTTAGTCGGCGAATAGATGGGCTATACCCATTGGTTGCGGTGGCACAACAGCTCTCATCTGTCTTCTTTTTTGGCGTGAACAGCAGAAGCGTTTAAACTTACCAGGCGCGGATGCACATTATACGACGACGACTAACCGCAGACCTACAACAGGGCAAGAGGTAAAATGAGCGACTCCAGCCAAGGCGTCCTAAAAGAGATCAGCCACCCCGAAGACGAAGAGCTGTCCCGCTCCCTATTGGATCTTATCGAAATCTCCACGGTCGATCTCGAATTGGCGGCGTGGTTGGTCTCGCTCGTGTCGCGCGGGGCCTCGTATATCACCGGCTCAGGCCCCGGCGGCATCGGTAAAACCACCACCATGCATACGTTGCTCAGCTTTGTGCCCGATGATCTAGCGTTTAAAATCGCCTTGCCTGACGCCGTAGCCGAGGTCGGCGAGGGCCGTCACTGCGTCATCTCCACCGAGCTCAGCGACCACCCGCCGCCGACCTACCTTTGGGGCCAGGACGTGCGCGACTTCTTCGCGCATTCCGCCCAGGGCCACATACTAGTCGCCAACGTGCACGCCGACGACCTCGACGAGATCCATCGCCAGATGGTCGGCGAAAACCAGGTCCCCGAGGACCAATTCCGTGCGATCAACTTGCTGATCTTTATCTGCCTCGAAGGCGGCAACCCGCCGGGTGAGCGCCGTATCAAAGACAATACGACCCGCCGCATCGTCAATAAGATCTTCTACACCGACGGCAGCAGCCCGCATCAGTCCGTCTACGACCCGGCCAGTGGTCTGATGCCCGCTGCGCCGCGCGATGCCGAGCACGAGGCCCGCTGCCGCGCCTTTTTGAATGCAGGGCTCGCGAGTCCAGAGCGCTCCATCACCGGCGTACGCCGGCACTTTATCGAATGGAACGCATAACGCGGATCAGCCCGCGAATTCTTCTTCTTTGCGGTTCGCGCGTCACCACACTTACGCGCCGGCCACACTTGAGGCGATGTGTAAATTGCGTTTTATTCGGAGGAAATACACTGCCAGGAAAGGTGCTCCATGACCAGCCAAATCATCAATGCTTTTAAGAGCAACCCCAGCCACGACGAATTGCGGGCGATGGACCGCGACCTGCGCTTCTATCCCAGCCAGGTAGAAAATCCCACGACCCTCTCAGCCGAGGATGTCGCAGCCTTTAACCGCGACGGCTATTTGAAGGGCATCCAGATCTGTGACGAGCCCGAGATCACCGGGCACCGGGCGTTTTTCGACGAGCAGTTGGCCAAGGCTGAGGCCGCCGGTCTCGGCAGCTTCAGCCTCAGTTCCGGGCACCTCAAATACGCCAAAATTTACGACCTGATGCATCATCGTAAGATCATCGCCCGCGTCAGCGACCTGCTCGGACCCGAGATCATCGGCCTGGCCGCGCATTATTTTTGCAAGCTGCCCAATGACGGCACGACAGTCTCCTGGCACCAGGACGCCTCCTATTGGCCACTGACCCCCTCAAAAACGGTGACCGTGTGGCTGGCCATCGACGCCGCCGATCTCGGCAATGGCTGCATGCGCTTCGTCTCCGGTTCGCACCATGCCGGCCAGCTCGAATTTCGCGCCAGCGAGGCTTCAGAAAATAACGTCCTCAACCAGACGGTTGAAGACGTCGAACAATATGGCAGCCTCGTCGACGACGAGCTCAAGGCCGGCGAGATCTCGATCCACTCCGACCTCTTGCTGCACAGCTCGCATTACAACGAGTCGGACCGCCGCCGCTGCGGGCTGACGTTGCGCTACTGCACGCCCGATGTGCGGGCCGTGCCCGGTTTCAACTGGGAAAAGGAAGGCGTGCTGATCAACTGTAGCGACCCCAGCGGCCATTGGGGCCACCCGCCGCGACCCGAGCGCGACTTCGAAATCGCCTGAAGAAAATCCCAGTCGACTCGACCTCCAACAATACTACAAGTCGAAAGCGGACTTCGGGAAACGATTTCGCAACAAACGCTGTGAAGTCAGTGCCCCGCGTACACCTCGTCGAATGACGCCAACGCCACACCTCCAAGCCACTCGGCCATCTTGCGATAGGCAACACGCCGGTAGTCCCATTCTTCCGAGCGCGGCACCTGCTCCAGCCAATCGCACAAATGCACCCGGACCAGATCGTCGAAGTCCTGCCGCGACAGTTCGACTGACTCCCCCGTGATCCGGTCCTCGATAACAAAGGGCCCGTCTGCGTTTTGTAAATTCGGGTCGATCGAGGTGCGCAAAACCGCGCAGTTGAGATAGGATAATCGTTCGGCCCGCTCGCCGATCAGCGCCTGGATCTCTTCGCGCCGCTGCAATGGCAAAGTAAACGCCTGGAACTTTTCGGTCCCATAGATCGAATGAAACATGCCCACCCGGCACAGCTCTTCGTCGCATCCCCATTTCTTGAGGTCGGTATAGACGCTGATACCGTGCGCCAGATAAGTCTTGTGGGTATGCCTGAGATCGGCCGCGCCGATGCCCTGAAAGAAATCGGTCATCTCCCTAAACGATCGTTCGACTACTGTCATAATCCTATGTCCTTCAATTCGACGATGATATTTCTCCACGGCCCTTCCCCCATATTAAACGCCTCGTGAACCGCCTCTCCATCAACTTCATTAAAACGCACCTCTCCGTCTTTCATATCACTGGCCTCCCAGCGCTTACCCTCCGCGTCCGCCGCCTGCAATCTGCCGTCACCGATCACCACATACAGATAATCGTGCTCGTGCCGGTGCAAACCCGTGCTCTGGCCCGGCGCCAACTGCAAATCCCAAACCCGTACGCGATCGTTCTCAAACAACAAACGCGACCCTATTTCCGGCGATATCTCTTTTGCGCTCATAGCCGTTCTCCTTTTGCGCTCAAGATACATCTTTCGACCCTATGCCAACAACCTCTTCGGTTGACAGCCTCACCTTCCCGATCTTAAGATCACTAGGCTATTATAGATGGGCGATGAAAGTGATGCTGTAGGTGGACGATGAGTTGCAGGGTTTCCCTTATGTTCCCCTCCAGTAATATATTTCGTGATATTGGGTGTGGCTTAAAAAAGTTACTTTAGATGATCTTACCCAAAGCCCGAACCCTAGGCAATACG
Organism: Candidatus Latescibacterota bacterium; assembly: GCA_015660315.1. Lineage (GTDB taxonomy): Bacteria > Latescibacterota > UBA2968 > UBA8231 > UBA8231. Next base: position 14,967 of record DQLG01000213.1, on the reverse strand, counting down.
CAAGCAAACTAGTTATAACCACGGCACCAAATAGAGGCCAAAATGCCAAACGAAAAACCGCATGTCCTACTGATCACCACCGACCACTGGTCCGCCCCGCTCTTGGGCGAAGCCCAACACCCCTCGATCCTCACACCTACTCTGGATACCCTTGCCCGCAGCGGTACCCGCTTCACCAACGCCTATAGCGAATGCCCCGTCTGCATTCCCGCACGTCGCACCCTGATGACGGGCACCACCCCGCGCACACATGGCGACCGCGTCTTCAAAACCACCGAGCTGATGCCCAACGTGCCGACCATGGCCCAGACTTTCCGCGACGCCGGTTACCAAGCCTACGCCGTCGGCAAACTGCACGTCTACCCGCAGCGCGACCGCATAGGCTTTGACGACGTGCTCCTCGACGAAGAAGGCCGCCCGCACTTGGGCGCTATCGACGATTACGATCTCTTCTTGGCCGACAAGGGCCACCCTGGCGAGGGTTTCGCGCACGGCATGAGCAATAACGAATATTCTTTCCGCCCCTGGCATCTGCCCGAAGAATGCCATACCACTACCTGGGCGGCCCGACAGATGAGCCGGATGATCCAGCGCCGCGACCCGACAAAACCCGGCTTCTGGTTTCTCTCCTTCAGACACCCCCACCCGCCTTTAGTACCATTACAGAGCTATCTCGATCTCTACCGTGACATCGACATCGACGCGCCGCACAACAGCGATTGGTCGCGCGCCTTCGACGAGCTGCCCTACGCACTCAAGGTAAACCAAGGCTCTAACGCACATCTTAAAGGTGAGAATATCCTGCGCATCCGCCGCGCCTTCTACGCGCTCTGCACACAGATTGATCACCAGTTGCGCTTAGTCATCGGCACTCTGCGCGAAGAAGGTCTGCTCGACAATACTATTATTTGCTTTACCGCCGACCACGGCGATATGCTCGGCAATCACGGCCTGTGGGCCAAACGGCTCTATTACGAGCACGCGGCCAATGTGCCGATGATCCTGCTCGGCGGCGAAGAAAATAGAGTAGCGCACCATACCATCGATGACCGCCTCGTCGGTTGGCAGGATGTGATGCCGACACTACTTGATCTGGCCGGCGTCGACATTCCCGACACGGTTGAGGGCCAATCGATGCTCAGCGAAAAACGGCGGCACTACCTCTACGGCGAGTGCGGCGAAAACGCCACCGCCTGTCGCATGATCCGCGAGGGCCGCCACAAGCTGATCTACTATCCGGTCGGCAACCGCTGCCAGCTCTTCGATATCGAAAACGACCCGCGTGAATTGCACGACCTGGCCGGCGCGGAATCTCATGCCGACACCCTCGCCCATATGAGCATGCATCTTATGAGCGATCTCTACGGCGGTGACGACGCCTGGGTGCAAGACGGTCAGCTCGTCGGCCTGCCGGACCAAGAATGGTCACCCAGCGCCAATCGCAACCTCTCCGGAGTGCGCGGCCTCCACTATCCCACTCCACCGCAAATCAATGCAGACAAGGTCGCCGGCCTACCATGAAACCGCAAAATTTTCTCTTCATTCTATCCGACCAACACCATCGCATGGCCAGCGGCGCCTATGGCCACCCGGTGGTGCAAACGCCCCACTTGGATGCGCTTGCCGCACGCGGCACCCGCTTCCAAAACGCCTATACAAACTGCCCGATCTGCGTCCCGGCCCGCGCCTCTTTGGCCACCGGCCGCTACGTGCACCAGACCGGCTATTGGGACAATGGCCACCCCTACGATGGCGGGATCCCCTCCTGGCACCAGCGTCTGCGCGAGCAGGACTTCCGCTGCGACTCAATCGGCAAGCTGCACTACAAAGGCCAAGGCACCGATCACGGCTTTAGCGACGAGGTCGAGCCGCTACATGTAGTCGACGGCACCGGCGACGTGCTCGGCTGCATCCGCGACAACCCGCCCTTTCGCGACAAACACGATGAGTTGGCAAGGGGCGGCCCCGGCGACTCGACCTATCTGCAATACGACGCCCGCTGCAGCGAGCATGCCTTGCGCTGGCTCACCGAGCACAAGGACGACGACAAACCCTGGGCCGTCTTCCTCAACTTCGTCTGCCCGCACCCGCCCTATATCGCACCGCCCGAGATCTACCAGCAATACGCACCCGAGGACGTGCCGCTACCCCCGCAATGGACGCCAAACACCTGGCCCGAACATCCAGCGATCGATTACTTTCGCCGCTTTTTCAGCTTTACCGATGGGTTAGACGAGGAAACGGTCCGCCGCGTCACCGCCGCCTACTACGGCACCACCACCTATCTCGACCAGCAGATCGGCAAGGTGCTCGGCGCGTTGGAGGACAATGACCTGACCGATAGCACCCGCGTGCTCTATAGCTCCGACCACGGCGAATGCCTCGGCGCGCGTGGCCTTTTCGGCAAGTTTACGCTCTACGATGAAGCGGCTGCCATACCGATGATCATGGCCGGGCCGGAGGTGCCGGTAGGAAAAGTGGTGCAGACACCGGTTTCGTTGGTCGACAGCTTCCCGACCGCGCTCGAATGTGTTGGCGCGGAGCACACCGACGAAGATCTGCCCGGCCGCTCGCTCTGGCAGATCGCGCAAGAAGACGATCAGCAGCGCACCGTCTTTAGCGAGTATCACGCGCTGGGCACCGAGCACGCTACATATATGCTCAGGAATGCGCGCTACAAATACAATTACTATGTCGGCGCACCGCCACAACTATTTGATTTAGCAGAAGATCCGAATGAACTGAGCGATTTATCTGGAGATGCTTCACACCGGAGCATGCTCCGAGACTTCGAAGCACAATTGCGGATACTGCTCGACCCCGAAGCCAGCGATGAGCAGGCGCTCGCCAGCCAGCAAGCGATCGTCAAAGAGGCCGGTGGCACCGAGGCGGTGATCAAACGCGGCGCTTTTGACCACTCGCCGACACCGGGGGAGAAAGCGGCGTTTAGACCGCATAGCTAAACGGATGTTGCACTATCACAAACCGAGTCGGCCTTTGCTGGGTTATTTACAGGACGAAGCTATTATTCGGGAAGATATTGTCGGGTCGACAAATACTGAAATAAAAAGGTTCGGCCGTGATAATACATCGACCGAGCCTTTCGTTAATAAGTTCCTGCGTGGAATAACCATTGGCAACCCTTCGCAACCAAGCAATGGCAACTCCCGTGCCAATATGCGCATTACCTCTGGTAGCAATGCGCTTCTCTCTCACAGTTCGTCCCCTTCCCTTCACACGACCATAACCTATTTGCCCAGGTTCACCCGCGCTCCGTTCTTCTGAACCATGCCCGAAACCGCCGGCGACACAACAACCGAAGAACAATCACCTTCCCAAGGATCACACCGCAAAAGCCAGTCGCGGCTGATCGCCATCGCCGTCTCTGGCTCGACCAACAACGCCCTGCTCACCTCCATTGTCCCGCTCTTCTTGCTCTCGTTGGGCGCCTCGCCCTTTGTCATCGGGCTAGCCGCCACTAGCAACCATATACAGAAGATGGGCCGCGTCGTCGGTTTGCAATTTATGCACCGCACCGGCAAAGCTGGATTGTTTTTCTGGGCTCGGCTCGGCTCGCTGCCCGCCGGGATAGCGTTGGCGTTATTGGCCTATCAGGGCGGTGCTGGCGTTTGGGCCGCGTGGATCGGTCTGGCGGTTTTCACTATCCGCGGCACGGTGCAGCAAATGGGCAATACCGCCTGGTGGCCCTTGGTCCAAGACAACACGGCCAGCGGTGGCGTAGGCTCCTTCCTCACACGTATGCGCCTGCAACAACGCCTACTCGAACTGGTCTTGCCGCTCTTGGTGGGCTGGTATCTCGGCTCACAGCCCACAGCCAACCACTTCGCCCTACCCTTCGCGCTGGCGCTCTTTTCTACCCTTGCCGGCGCATTCCTCGCGCGCGGTGTAGCCGAAAAGGCACAGCCTGCAATCAATGAGGGGTTGCTCCCGCGCCTGCGCCAGGTCATCGCCGAACCGCCCATGCGCGCCTATGCCTTTTTCATTATGGCCCGCACCGCCGTGCTCTCGGCTACTTTCCCGCTCTGGGTCGTCGCCCTTACAGACTGGGGTTTGCCCGTCAGCTACTTCGTCTGGATGACACCGGTGCAGGCCTTAGGTTATATCGCCGGGCTACACGGTTGGGGGCGGATGGTCGACCGCCACGGTAGTCGCGGTGTGCTGACCATCACCTTGATCCTGCAAGCAGCAATCGCCCCGGCCTGGCTATTTTTGCCCTCCGGTCTCCCGTGGATCGCGCTGTGGGCGAGTACGATCTACTTTCTCTGGGGTGCGTTGGACGGCGGTCATCAAATGGGCCAGTCGCGGGCGATGCTCGACGCTGTTTCCAAAGAATACCAGGACGAAGGTTTTGCCATCGCCATTTACGCCTCGGCGCTGGGCGGCTTCGTCGGCGGCATCACCGGTGGCACCCTCTTCCAGTGGGCATCGGCACTAGCCGGTGCAAAGGGCCCACTCTTTTATCTGACAGCCGCGCAACTCACTTTTGTCGCCACCTGGCTCTTGAGCACGCGGCTAGCTGGCTATCGCGAACAGACTTCGGTGCGCTGTTTATTGCGACTGCGCTAGACCTTGCTGTCACCGGACCCTTACCATATTTTCTATAGCCCGCGTATCAGCCTTATCCCTTAAGGACTTCCACTGGACATATGATCGATACCCCACAGGCGCTCGCCGAACTCGTTGAACGCGCCCTGCAGAAAACCTGTGTCGCCGTCGACACCGAATTCGTCTGGAACCGCACTTATTATCCCAGATTGGGCGTGGTGCAACTCGCCCTCGCCGGCGACGACTGCCACTTGATCGACACGGTGGCAATTGAAGACCTCTCGCCGTTGGGACCTTTGCTCGAACACCCGGATATTGTGCTCATCCTGCACGACGCCGTGCAAGATTTGACCATTCTGCGCCAGACCACCGGCGCCTTCCCGCTCAATATCTTCGACACCCGTTGCGCCGCTGGCCTCGCCAATATGAGTTCGACCAGTTCGCTGGCCGAATTGCTGGAAAATACGATCGGCGTATCCCTCAACAAGACCGAGACACGCACCGACTGGGTACAGCGACCGCTCTCCGAAGAACAGTTGGCCTACGCCATTGACGATGTCTGTTATATGCACGAAGTCCGCGACGTATTGATCAAACGCGTCGAGGAGATTGGCCGCAGCAAATGGCTGGCCGAAGAGTTGGCCACCTACGACAAGCCAAGCCTTTACGAAGACCGGGACCCGCGCGAGCAATACCAGCGGGTCAAGGGTGCGGGCCGCGCCTCTCCCCGCGAATTCGCCATCTTGCGCGAATTGGCTGCCTGGCGAGAACACGAGGCGCGCCGCCGCGACCGCCCACGCAGCCACGTGCTCACCGACGAAACACTCGTTTACTTGGCCCGGTCCAAACCGCAAGCCATAGAAGACCTGGCGCAAACCCGCGGGCTCAACGCACAACGCGACGGCGAACGTATCCTCGAACAGATTCGCAATGGTCTGGAAATTCCCGACGAAGAGTGCCCACGCCGCCCGCGCCGCAAACGCTACGATGAAGACGTCATTGAGCGCAAACTCTCCGAAGCGATGGACCACTTGCGCAAGCTAAGCGGCGAGGCACAAATCGACGCGCCCTTTGTCGCTGCCCGCGCCGAGGTCCGCAGCCTCGTCCTCGACGCCGAAGACGCCGCACCGGAAGCCTATCGCCTGCTGCGCGGATGGCGACGCGACTTAGTCGGCGCGGATCTGCACGGCATCGCCACGCGTGCCGAATAGTGTGCCTGCGTCCGCATTCTTCCGGCAAAAAGTAACGCTAGATTAGCCAATGACCTGCTTTAAACACTATCTTAGGGAAAACCACTTTTCCCGCAGATAACTCCATGCTCAATATACTGCAACAAATCCTACTCGAATGGGGCCTCGGCGAAGACCTCGCCGCGATCGGCGCCCGGACCGGCGTTTCGATCCTGGTCGCCCTGGCCGCCCTGATCGCCCACCGCCTGGCCAGAGGCCCCGTCCTGCGCACCATCGACGCGCTCATCCGCCGCACCAAGACCGATTGGGACGACGCCCTAATCGAGCGCCGGGTCCTGCACCGCTTGGCCCATCTGGTGCCCGGCCTGATTATCTATCGTCTGGCGCCGCTGGCCCTAGTCGGCCATGCCCGATTGCAAGAAATAATCGATACCGGGGTCCAGGTCTATCTGGTGCTCACCGGCATGCTGGTCATCGACGCCTTGATGAGCACAACCGTCGACATCTACCGCAGCACCAAGACCTCGCGCGAAATCTCGATCAAAGGCCTGATACAGTTTCTAAAGGTCATCCTCTACTTTCTCTGCGGCGTATTCGTCGTCTCGGTCCTGCTCGACAAGTCGCCATTCTACCTGCTCAGCGGCCTAACGGCGCTGACGGCAGTACTACTACTGGTCTTCCGCGACGCGATCCTCGGGCTAGTCGCCGGTATCCAACTTTCGGTCAACCGCATGGTCGCGCGCGGCGACTGGATCGAAATGCCCAAATACGGCGCCGACGGCGATGTGCTCGACGTGACGCTGACGACGGTCAAGGTGCAAAACTGGGATAAGACCATCACCACCATCCCCACCTATGCCCTGATCAGCGAATCGTTCAAAAACTGGCGCGGGATGCAGGATTCGGGCGGCCGGCGGATCAAGCGTTCGGTACATATCGATATCAGCACCGTCAAATTCTTGGACGAGCAGATGATCGAGCGTTTTGGCAAAATCCAGTATATCACCGCCCATATCGAACGCAAAAAACGAGAATTAGCCGAATACAACGAACTCAACCAAGTCGACCTCTCTCACTTGGCCAATGGCCGGCGCATGACCAATGTCGGCACCTTCCGCGCCTATGTGGAAGCCTATCTGAAAAACCACCCGCAGATCAGCCAAGAAATGACCTTTCTCGTACGGCAATTGGCCCCCACTCCCAAGGGGTTACCGATCGAGATCTACGTCTTTTGCAAAGACAAGGTCTGGGCCAATTACGAAGCGATTCAGGCCGATATTTTTGACCATATACTCGCCATTGTACCCGTTTTCGATCTGCAGGTTTTCCAGGAGCCTGCGGGCACAGACTTCCGCGGATTAAACCCAACGGCCTAGCTCAGTTTCTTCGTTTGCAATCTAAGCCATCGTCTGATTTCGCATTATATGATCCCAAGAGCATGTGATCTCACACACGGACAAAAAAGGATATAAGCAGTCAAATACTATCTTTATTTTTGACATAAACGGACAATAAGGATTATTATAGGCTATAACCAACCAATACTATGGACGACTTACTAACGATCAAAGAAGCGGCCGCGCTTATGAAAGTCACCGACCGCACTATCCGGCGTTGGATTGCCGATGGGCGGCTCGATGCGAGCAAAATCGCCCGCACGGTGCGCATCCGCCGCACAGCCCTTGAGGCCTTGGTGCAACCAGGTCCAGGCAAAACCCAGCACCCGGCTCATAGTGGTATCGAAGTGATAGGGACGCCTTTGCCTCGCGCCAGCAACGCGCCAGTACCGATGCCCGAGATCTCCCACATCCCATCTCAAAATGAGACCGGGTCACCAGTAATATCCGAGCTCCGCGATGGGGTCCTACAAGCGCCCGCACCCCAGACCTCCCCGGCCTCTCCAGTAGCCGATCAACCTCCACTGCGGACACCACCGCCCGACCTACAAACTATTTTATCCACCTTGAGACAGAAGCTGCCTTTTATCCGCACACAATACGACGTACACCTGCTCGGCGTTTTCGGCTCGTATCGCCGCGGTGAACAAACCCCCACCAGCGACCTAGATCTGCTGGTCGCCTTCCGCGAAACACCCGGTCTGTTGAAGTATATCGAGCTCGAGCACTATCTGAGTGATCTGATCGGTGTAAAGGTGGATCTTGCAATGGGGGATGCGCTCAAAGCGCGCGTTGGGGAAAATGCCCAGTTGGAGGTTGCTTTAGTATGAAGCAAAGCGACAAAACAATGAGCTACCTAGACGATATACTCAATGCCCTAAAGCATACTGCTCATTTTATTGAAAACATGAGCTACGAGACCTTCCGCCACGACGATAAGACCCTCTTCGCACTAAAACACGCCTTCGGCATCATCGGCCAAGCCGCGCAAAAGATGCCATCGTCGCTTAGAGAGCAGTATCCCAATATACCTTGGCGGGAAATGGCGCGCATGCCCGATAAACTAGCCTACGATCATATCGGCATCAGCCAGATGGTCCTCTGGCAGACAGCTCGCGTAGATTTGCCGGCGCTCGCGCCCGCGCTCGACACAATGCGCATCCGCGTCAAAAATTCCATGGGCTAAAACGAGCGGACGAGGGTCACTTTAACAGGGAGTAAATCCCATCCATGGATTTGGCCCTTCTTACCAGAAACAGCCCCGTGGATTCGCTCCACCTCAACAGGGAACAGGAATAGCCCCTTAGAATACCCGCACCGCCACCGAAGCCGACCTCGACACCTTGGCCCAACTATTCGACGATCTCTTTGTCGATCCCGGTTGCAGACGCGGCGGCGCTGGCCGTCTACTGCTGGCTGCGGCCCATCCGAGCAGAGCGACGCCTCCGCCTCGAACTGAGCGGGGGCAAACACAACAACACCGCGCAAAAGCTCTATGAGACCAATGGCTGGCTGCGCGACAACGAATACTACCACTAGCTTACCGGTAGAGCACAAAATATAGTCTCCGACCGCTTGTGCCTGTTCGACAAGCCGGGCTACATTAGGGTAAACAGAAAGATCACCATGGCCACAGAACACCTGTCCTACATCACCATGGCAAGCCCCGTCGGCGAATTGCTGCTTGCCGGCGATGAAGCATCCCTGAAATACATCCATTTCGAGAGCCATGCCTTCACACCGCCGCCCGAATGGCAAGCCGTCGAGGCTTTGCCTTACCCGGTCGTCGAACAGCTCGCCGCCTATTTCGCCGAAGACCTGCGCGACTTCGACCTGCCGCTCAACCCGGCAGGCACGACCTTCCAGCTCGAAGTCTGGGCCGCCTTGCAGGAAATCCCCTATGGCGAGACGATCTCTTATCTCGACTTGGCACACGCCATCGGCAACCCCAACGCGGTGCGCGCCGTCGGTCTGGCCAATGGCAAAAACCCGCTATCGATTATCGTGCCCTGCCACCGCGTCATCGGCAACGACGGCAAGCTCGTAGGCTACGGCGGCGGTCTGCCGATCAAGGAGGCCTTACTCAAGCTCGAAGGCGCCCTGCAACCCGACCCCCAGCTCTCGCTCTTTTAAAAACCGTTCCCATCGGAGGCCCCATGCCCACCTATCGCGTCGCCCTTATCGGTACCGGCCGCGTCGGTTATCAGTTCAGCTTCTCCGACCTGCCCGACAACCACGCGGCCGCCATCGGCCAGCACCCGTCCTGCGAGTTGGTCGCCGGCGTCAACCGCGGCCGCGAAAAACTCGACGCCTTCGGCCAGCGTTTCGGCGTCGAGGCCCTCTACCACGATTACCAGCAGATGCTTGCCGAAGTGCAACCCGATATCTGTATCGTCGCCACCCACCCCGAACTACACGCCGAAATGGTCGAAGGCTGCGCCAAGGCCCCTTCCACCAAGGCCATTATCTGCGAAAAGCCGATGGCCCTCTCGCTAGCGGAGTGCGACCGCATGATCGCCGCCTGCCAAGCCGGCAATATCTTATTGCAAATTAACCACAACCGCCGTTGGAACCCCGAGTGGGTACTCGCCAAAAAACTACTCGACGAGGGCGCGATCGGTGAACTCAACCACATTTATTGTTATATGGACGGCGGCAAGCCCTCGCCCGCCTGGCGCAGCGAAAACGAAGGCCCGCTATTACATGATTTCACGCACTACTTCGATCTGATGGATCTCTACGCCGGCGAGGTCGAATGGCTCTCCGGTATCGCCGAGCAGCGTTCGCGCCCTTGGGCGGTCGAGGATTTTTCCGCCGCGATGATGAAATTCAGAAACGGCAGCACTGGCCTAATCTGCGGCGCCGAACTAACCAAATACACCGACCACGCCTTCGAATTACGCGGCACCACCGGTCTGATCCGCATGGATGCCGAACAGGTCCACCTCTTCCAGTGCAAGGTCTCGATGTCCGAACCCGACAGCGGTTTTGAGTGGAGCGCGTTAGAAGAGGTTGACGTCGAGCGACCGGCTCCCTGCTCAAGCTATGTAGAAGCGCTCGCCGAGTTGATCGATACATTAGAAGACAAAGGCACGCTGCGCAGCGACGGCGCAGTTGGCCGCCGCTCGTTAGAAATGGTCATGGCGATTTATCAATCGCAATTAGAGGGTAATAACCCTGTTCGCTTTCCCATCTCGCTCGCCGAATCGGGTGTCGAGGCGCTGCGGCGGGCGGGTAAATTTGTGGAGCGGGAGTCCTAAGCACACGCCTCAGGTTAGTTTACGCGCGCCGTACAAATCCTGCTTCTCAACCATCGGGTACTGCGCCGGAAAAAGTATCTTGACCAACTGCTCCGCATCGCCGCTGAGCTCGACCACATCTTCGGGCGTATCCGTCCCCAATATCAACTGCGCGATATCCTGCCCGCCGCAAATCACATGAGTCGTTTCCCCTGCATCCACCCCCCTTACTTCTGACCCCTTTATGCTCAAAACAATCGCTTCATCCCCGGTCGAAATAAGCCCGCTAATCGCCGCGACAGTTCAGCCACCAGCTGCTCAAATGAGGATCGCAGGTTGACGATGCGGGCGAAATAAATCAGGGGCCGCCCCACCCATTCGATCGCACACGAGAGCAGTTGCCTTAGCTTTTGGCCCACAGGGCAATCCTCTAAAACGGACTGTATCATGTGCCCCCGGCGCGCAATCAGTGCCAGGGTCTGCAAGACCTCATCAGCCGGACCCGCGTGTTCGTCGATATGGGCATCCTTACCCCCCGTCCCCACCCGCGACATACCCCTTGGGCTGACCTTTCTCATCGGTCCACAGCCAGCCCTAAAACCGCCGGGGTCCTTGTTTTTAAGGTACGTTGGCCGGACCGTAGTACCGGTCAGCGTCGCGTGCGCTATCGCCATATCCTGAAAGCGCCGCACTAGTGTACCAAACGCTTATATATCACCCGATTTTGCGAACGAATCTATTGGACGATTACGCTTTGAAGAACGCCCACCTCAGAAGGTGTATTGCAAGAGGTCCTCTGCCCCTTCTAACCGAAAAGCCACGCCCTCCAAGCCTGGATACAACCCCCTAAACACCGTCAAATCAAAACGTAACTCGCTGGTGATAAACGCCTCGCAGGCATCACCATTGCCCTCGTGCACTAGCTTCAGCATATGCTGCGGCGGGATGGACTTGCTCGCCGCTAGCGATGCGAACAAAGTAAATTCGTGCGCTTCACATCCTCCACTATATCCGACCACCAACGCCAGTATATCGCCCTCGACGCGGGCTTCTTGCAGTGTGAACGCATCCCCGGCTACGGCCATGTCCATGGCAAAGCGCGGCAGCCCCGGATCCACAGGTGTCGGCTCGTCAACCTGATCCGAACGTATGCTGACCGTCCTGCCTTGCAGCAAGTCAATACAGCGGCCCGCACTGCAAGCTAGCATCGGTTCATTAGGCACCGAGCAATCCGAGGCATATTCATAGCGCTGGTTCATATCGGCTTCAAAGGCGTTATACACTGCGAGCGGTTTGGCGAGCGCAGCCGAATCCGCCACGGAATAGATTGTATACTCCCAGGGACCACCGCAGGGCTTCGCCCCCAATCCCGCAAAACGACAATCCTCAAGCGCTCCACACGCAGCTTCTCCGACAAGCGCTTCTATATCCTGCCGCATCGCTGCCAATTGCGCCCGATCGCCTTCCTCAGTGCGCTCCACTTTGACCGAATCCGAACTACCGCAAGCACCGATGAAAAGCGCGATAAACGCCAAGATCCCAAAATATCTCATAACCTTCTCCTCCTAACCCCTAATCATTTGCAAATGCAAAGCCCGTGCCAGCGAGGCATCAGATTTTTGCGCTTCCCGAGTAAACCACAATAAACAAGCACTTAGATTTTTCACACTTGTCGCCAGAGCCCTACCTAGCTTTGTTCTATCACATTCCTGAGGCAAAAGCCTCAGATTTCTAATAGCTCGCACTTTCTCAAATCGATCTTTTAAAAGCGGAATCCACTACAAAATGGACCGAAGGTTAGACCGAGGGCTGCCCTCGGAACCAACTAGGTATGGTCGGCGAGAATGAGCGAAAGGACAGCCCTCGGTCTAACCGCACACTCCGGAGAACACAACCCATGGCCAAAGCAAAAGCAAAAAACCAGCCCAAACGCAAAACCCGCAAAAAAGTCCGTATCGCCCTCATTGGCGCCGGTGGCCGGGCCCTAACAGCCCACTACCCCTCGTTGCGCGACATCCCCGCGGCCGAACTCGTCGCCGTCTCCGAGCTCGACGAACAACGCCTGCACAAAGTCTGCGACGAATACAAAATCAAAGGCCGCTATAGCGACTACCGCCAGATGCTCGAACGCGAAAAACCCGACGCCGTCTACGCCATCATGCCGCCACACCACCTCTACGACGTATGCGCCACCACCATCGAGCACGGCTGCCATCTGATCATCGAAAAACCGCCCGCCGTCACCACCGAGCAAATCCGTCAACTCGCCGCCCTGGCCCGCCGCCATAACGTCTTGACCGGCGTCGCCTTCCAACGTCGTTTCGCTCCGGTTATCCGCCGCGGCAAGACGCTGTGCGAAAAGCGCGGCACGGTGCACACCGCCCACGCCAGCTTCTACAAAAACTGGGTCGGTGGCGCGCCTTATTATCGCGGCGCAATGGACATGCTCACTTGCGACGGCATCCACGCCGTCGACACGCTGCGCTACTTGTGCGGCGGCGAGGTCGAATCCGTCGCCAGCGACTCGCGCCGCCTCGACGCCGGCCACTGGAATATCCATCTGGCCATGGTCCGCTTCTCCAGCGGGGCCACCGGATTATTGCTCAACAACTTCATGGCCGGCCGGCGCATGTTCAGCGTCGAGGTACACTCCCCCGGCATCTCCTTCTTCGGCGACCCCGAAGAAGGAGGACAGCTCTACGCCGACAACAAGACCGAGCCGATCGATGAATTGGACCCCTTTGCGCTGGCCAAAAGCGAAGAGGATTACCGAGCCTTCGGCACCTATGACATCAACCGCCACTTCGTAGACTGCATGTTAAAGGGAAAGAATCCGGAAACCAATTTCGACGACGCGATCAAAACCATGGAGTTGGTCGACGCAGTCTACGGCTCGCAGATCTAAGCGACAATTCCACTATTTCGCGGGGTCCACCTAGCAGAGAGGCCCGGCTGACCGCGTGTGATAATTAACCGGGATGATAGGAGTACGCCCTGCCAGGTCAGGTAGATATGCGGGGGCTGGGCCTGGAGAGCGGTGTGGGAGAAATGCGAGCAGGGCGGTGCGAAAAAAAGTGTCATTGCCATCTACTACTATCTTGGTTTAGGGCCGCTTAGAACATCATAAAACCCGGCTGTGGGGGGATAGTTCCCCGGTAATTATTCGCGATATAAACCGACTCGACCTTCAATCGGTCTTGTGCCCCGGCTCTCACTTGGGAAACCGGTCTCTTTGCCGTGGGGTTTTCCGACAGCACGGCGGCTTATAGTCGATGCAACGCCTCGATCACCGCCCATGTCTGCCGCGTCGTTTCACGCCAGCTAAAATTCTCTGCTCGTTCAGCGGCCAGTGCCCCCAATTGCCGCTGGCGTTGAGGGTCGTCGATGACTTCGAGTATCTTCGCGGCAATGTCCTCAGGGTTTGAAGGATCAAAGTAGAGCACCGCATCGCCACCAAACTCGGGCATAGGCGGCTTGGCGGACGCCAGCAGCGGCCGGCCGCTGCCCATCGCTTCGAGCATCACATTGGGACAGTTTTCGCAATCGGAGGCGAAGACATTGAGCTTGGCGTGGGCGTATAAATCCGGCAGGTCTTCATAGGGGACACTGCCCGTCACCACCACATCGCCATCGAGTCCGAGGTCGCGTATTTCGCGGCGCACCAAGGCGCTATAGGGCGAATGGTCTGGGCCGACCAACAGTAGTTTCTCTCGCGTGGGGCGCGATCGCTTGACCAGATCGAAAGCGCGTACGACCTCGACCTGATTTTTGTAATAGTCGAAGATCGAGACATAGGCCAGATACTCGTTGCCGGCGGCGACAACCGGTGGGTTCATGTCCTTGCGGTCACTGGTCTTGAAGCGCTCGCCCAATCCATGATAAATAACGCTGGTGCCTTTTAACGGGGTCGGCGTCAAGCCCTCGATAACCTGACGCCCATGCTCGGATATGAATATCGCGTGATCGGCCCGTTGAATACTGCCCAGTAGGATTTTCGCCAGGATCCACAAGCGCAGCCGCGCCCAACTCCATGAGTATCGAGCATGCAAACTCGGAACGAAGGGCAGCATATTTTGAAACATGGTGATGGTTTTGCATGGTACCGGCAACCACCGACTGAGTAGGCCACCGGGGCAAAATAGCACGTCTATATCCAGCCTGCGTAACAAACCGGGCAGCCATAGGTATTCCCAAATCGTCCGGCTCAGCGGTTGTTTCGTCGGCCAACGGGGCTTCACCCTATGGATATTGCTGCGGCCGGGGGGTAATCGCAACGAATCGTCGCAGAGAATGTAAATGCATAAATCGTTGCGCTCCGGAGTACGATCCAACACGTTGCGCAAATAAGTTTGGCCGCCGCCGAGCCGAGCGGAAAGTGCGTTGATCATCACGTTCATAGAACCCGAGACTATAACCGGACTCGGTGTTTTTCACACCAAGTGAAAAGACAGAATAACCCCCAAACGCGCGACCAGGTAATACCGGCCAGGCCCTCGCGCAACGGACCAGGCAGCAACTGCAGCAAAGGCCGACAACGCATTAACGTCCGAATGGATCGATAGGTCGAGTAGCCGG
>DQLG01000166.1 GCA_015660315.1 Candidatus Latescibacterota bacterium | reverse complement strand
TATGGCGGGGTGCGACTTCCACAGGTTGACGCATTGCACGAAGACTTTTTGGTAGTAGCCTGCACCGGCCTGGTTGTGGCGAATGTCGCGGCTGGCAGAGTCTTGGGCGACTATGTCGGCGACGGCTTGGTCGACGGCTTCGCGCCAAGTGGATAGTTCGCGGTCGTCGAGTAGGTTGTCGATGGCGAGATAGCCATTTTTGCGGTAGGAGGTAATTTCTTCGTTGCTAAGTGTGGTATTCATTGCTCCGGTCCGAATTTTGGTGTGGTGGGTTGTAGCGTAAGGATTGTGCATTGATTCAGCAGTGTCAAGGAATGGAGTGCGTACGGGTCGGTGGAGAAGATAAAGAAGAAGGGGATGGTCGAGCTGAGTATTTTTAAGGGCGGTGCGGGGAAAAGGGCTTGGTCGGGCAGGGCAGTGGTGAGTCAGCGCGAAGGCGCTGCGAAGAGCGCAGGCCCGGGGACTCATTAAAAATACCCACCCCGGTCATCTCGCAGTCATCGCTCCCATCGGCACAATTTTATTACGTACGATACTGCAAAAGAAAAACGAAGCTAAACACCCTTCCCCATCGACGGCGCTAAGGCCTGATACCCCTCCTCGCACGACTCGTCGAAATCCATCGAAGTAAATGTCTCGATCGAAATGGCCTGCGCAAAACCTATCTCTTGCAGCCCTCTTACGACGCGCGGATAATCGATATCGCCCAGCCCTGGGATGTTGTGCTCGTAATCTGGGTAGGTACCGACGTGGTCTTTCAGATGGGCGTGGAATATACGCGATTGCCATTGCTGAGCGACGGCGACCGGGTCGAGACCGAGTAGGGTGAGGTAACAGGGGTCGAAGTTGATGCCGAAGTCGGGGCTGCCGACCTCGTCGTGTATTTGTAGAAAAGCCTCGGGTGTGTCGGTGAGCCAGCCGTGCCAAACGCCGTCGACGGCTAGTTTTACATTGCGCGGCGTGGCGTATTCGAGATTTTCTTTTAGGGTGTCGACCACCCTGCGCCAGGCCGCGGCGCGTTTTTCCGGGTTGTCTGTAGGGCCGCCCATGTGGAAGACGACGACCGGGGCGCCGGTGTCGACGGCGAGGTCCACGGATCCTTTGAGGTCGAGCGGAGTGTCGGTGAAGAGCGAGTCGGCGAGTGTGTCGTGGGTGATGATGGCTTCGATCGACAGCCCTAGCCGGTCGGCGGTCCCGCGTGTCAGTTCGCGCAGTGCAGGTGTGACCGAATGCGGGTCGGTCGAGGACCCGTGCGTGCCCGATATGTCGATGCCGTCGTAGCCGGTGGCGGCGATTTTTTCCAGGGCGGGTTCGATGGCCATATCGAGTTTGTCGGTATAGCTGTAGGTATAAAAGGCTAAGCGCATAGTTTCTCTCATAGTGGGATGCGGTGATTATCTATTCGCGGTGACCATCCAATCCCGCGAGTAGGGCTTGCCCAATTTTCCGGGCGTGTTATCGAGTAATTCGGCCTACTATAACTCCACTCGATCGACGCACTCGACCTGGAAACCGACTTTTTCGAGCAATTGTGCGAAAAAGTAGTGCAGGTAGTGCTTGGTCGCGACTGCGCCGAAGTCAGCGATGCGCTTTTTCTTTTTCGCGACAGAGTGGGTCAACGCGTTGATGCAGAAGCTGACATCGGCTTTAATGGCTGTTGATTTATTTTTCGTCAGATCCGCTTCGACAAAGCAGGCTTTATCGCCCTGCACCCGCTTGCGGGCCTGCTGTAATAGTTTGGCCGCGTAGTCGGCGGCGATTTGGTGCACGTACATCCAAAAGAAGAAAGTAATCAATTTCACCCCAATGGCCTTTTTCTCCGAGAAAATAAAAAAATAACGCCCCGAGCCTTTCGTGCTCTGGGCCAAGATCGTCCCTGCTGCTTTGCACACAATAGGCGATTTCCAGCCAGCGGTCCGCGGTGCCGCCGGGTCCCCTAGTCGACGCTGTCGGTCGTAGCGCGATAGGGCTGGAAGCTGATTTTCAGGTATGGCGTTGCTGGGGCGGCTGAAAGACTGTAAACGTCGCAGGGCGATTCACCGCCCGCCTCTGCTGCGATTTCATAGTTTATGGTTATGGCAGCGAGGCTCTCGGGCAAGGGTGGCTGCAAAAGGTTTTGTGCCTCTGAGCTACTTGTGCTGTCAGGCTTCGACCAGCTGTACGCACCGGACTTCAGTCTGTGTATCGGGTCTGAGCCCAGCGCCGACGTCACCGTGCGTGTACATAATCGTCGGCAGATCGACCGGGTGGTGGGGGCTCGATCGAGAGATAGAGGGCAGCCAGTTGGCGGTCTCGGGGTCAGCGGGGCTTACCTCTGCAGCGTCAAATGTTTCTCCGCCGTCGTTTGAGCGCAAATAGAGCACTTCGGAAGAGGGATGCCCCCAATGGCTGTCCGTGCCGACAGCGGCGGCGTCGACGGTCGTCAGCACGATATGCAGCCGGTTGCGCGTGTCGATGGTCATCATGCTCTCGACGGGCGTGCGACTTTCCGGCATATAGCTTTCCAGTTGCATCGTCTGCCAATCTTGGCCCACCCAGCGGTTGAGCCATACAGCGTTGTCTTCTAATCCGGGGTTCAGCGTCAGCGCCCAAAGCGTGTTCAATGTGTCGAGCGCGATGGTGTTTATATAGATATTGCGGTCGAATGGTGGGATGGCGATGCGGTGATTGTAGGTAGTGGGCAGATCGACGGGGTCGCCGTGCAGGTCGCACCACGTTGCTCCGAGATCCGTGGATTTGAGCACGGCCGCACCGTAGGAGCGCATCTTCGAGCGGTCACCGCTGACGGGCTGGTTGTCGCTGCCGCCGATATTGTAGAAGTGGCACGCGGCGTAGAGCGTGCCGTCGGTGGCGCAGGCGATGTGTCCGTAGTTGTGCGTATATTGCGGCTCGACTTGCTGGCTAAACAACGCTTTTGCCGACGTCCAGCCGCCGATTTCTCGCTGTAGGTGGAACATGGTCTGTGGTGGGTGCTCGCCGCCGCGACAGACGACCGCGTCCAGCCCGGAGGGCGTGTGTACGATGGACGCCGCCGTCGCGTTGTAGCCGAAGTTACTCCAAGAAGATTTATAGCCTTCTCCGGCCGGTTCCCAACTATCGAGGCTACCCGGTTGCAATGAGCGTTTCCATTTGACCCGCGCTTGGTTCCACTCGCCGTTCCAACCGTGTGGGCCGAAAGTCAGGCGGATATGGCCTTCGGCGTCGGCGGTGATGCAGGGGCAGGCGTGGTTGTCGCAGCCATCGTCAATGCGCACCATCTCACCCCACATTTTGCTTTGATGATCGTAGGTGCGGCCGCAGATCGTCGCGGGAGCGTCGAGCCAGACGACATGCGTTTTGCCGTTGAGCGTCAGGATCTTGTTGCCCCAGTTGTACGAAGTGGCGCGGGTCGATCCGGTTTGTGACAGACAGAAAAATTCAGTGCAGATGGTCAAATTGTGCTCCCATTGTTTTGTAATAATCTGGAGTTAGGCTGGCGGTTCTATGAAGGATTGAGCGACTCCTGCCCTTCGAATCTCGGAATGGCTTACCCCAGGCTATTGACGCGTTGCCCGGAGCGGACGCTATTTCCCCGCTACTCCGCCTCCTAACGGATGCCCCCTTCTACATGATACGCTCAGAGACGATGTTGCTTTTTATGCGCGTTGCCGAGATCTTGTGCCTTCTAACGCTTGGAAGCCAAAGTCGACGCCCAGTCTCGCACCCTCGCTAGCCCCGCCGCGCTCCCCACAGGCCCTTGCCCAGGTTTTTTAATTCGCCGCCGGGTGCATTCGTCTTTTGTGACATGGCGGTGAACATCGTGCGACTATGCGCGCCCATCGGCCACCTTTTGCCGTTGTCGGTGCCCAGGCCGTGCTATAATGAGGCGGTTTGGTGGTTGGCGTGCGCGCATGTCGGCGACGGCTCGGGGGTCTTTAAAAATGCCCGCCGCGGTCAGCCCCGCCGCCCCGCGAACATTGCCTATGGATATCGCGTATCGTCCACCACCGCCTGAATCATCGCCTGTATATAACCGAACTCATAGGCCCAGGCCTGGCGCGAGGCCTGCGGGTCCTTGTGGCCGGGCGCGTGATCCGGCACGCACATGTGTTGGTAACCGACCTCTTTGAGCGCCTGCATATTGCGGTGCATACTCATCACGCCCTCGTCCGGCCAGACCTCCTGGAATTTATTGCGTTTGCCAACGATATTGCGGAAGTGGCAGAGGAAGATCTTGTCGCGCGAGCCGAGGTAGCGGATGATATCGGGCACTTCGTTGAGCGGATCTTCGACGCTCTCGGCCATACAGCCCAAACACAAGTTGACGCCGTGGTAGGGGCTGGGGCAGATCTCGATAAACTGTTTGAACCCCTCAAAGCCGCCCATCACCCGATCGACGCCCTTGAAGCCGGGCGGCAGCCAGGGGTCGCAGGGGTGGCAGGCCATACGCACCTTGCACTCGGTGGCCACCGGGATTACACGCTCTAGGAAATAGGTGATGCGGCGCCAGTTTTCGTCGGCTAAGAGCGGCTCGTCGTAGCGCTGCGTGTCGGCATCGGCCTTTTCGAGGTCGAAGGTACTGTAGACCGAATTGCCGCGGCCGAGCGGCACGCTTTCGGTGCGCTGGTTTTCGAGAGCGCAGAGATAGTATTTGATCGCCGGGATCCCGGCCTCGGCGGCCTGGCGCACCATATTGATGACCAGTTCGATCTCCTTGTCGCCCTCCTCGTAGTTACCCTGCATGAAACTGGGCACAGCCTCGCCGCCGATGTGAAATCCGGCCATCGGTAAGGCGACCATTTCCATCTCGATGCCGAAGCTGGCACACCGCTCTTTTTTCTCAATCAGCTCTTTGACGTCCCAGCCGTGTTCGCGGTTAAAGGTGATGAAGTTTTCATTTTTGTGGGCGACGCCGTGGCGGGCAAGGTATTCTAGGTCTTCGTCCGAGGTGTTGAATTGTTGGGTGCCTACATGCATGGGGGTTCCTCGTTAGGGTGGGGTGATGGTTTTTTTCGCGATCTTTTGCGCTATGCGTTGTTTTCTCGCGTTGAGCAGTGAGGCTGATACGGCTCAGGTATCTGCTGGTTGCGGCGGGGGCACTTAGATGGGCGTGATGACCTCGCTGTCGGCCAGCTCCAGATATTCCTGGCCGATGATCGAGATCAGATCCTGACGACTGGTCGCCTCTTCCCCGGCGATTTTCTATCTGTCATTTGTGCGCGATGCCACCGGCGCAGAGATAGGCTATTGACACAAAAATGCTCGAATATTAGGCCTCGGCCGATAACAAGGCGCGCACTGTCAAGACAAACATCTTAGAGGGAGTGCGTATAGGTCTGGATGCGCTCCGATATATCCCATTGGAGTCCGTAGCGATTGATGAAGTTATCCCCGGGCCACACGCTTATAAAAGCATCTTCGACCAGGCACGCTGACCAGATAAGTAGCCCATGCGGGCTCGCGGCTACGGCGGGCAGGAGTGTGGCGGGCATTTTTTTCGGATCCATCGAGAGAATAGTTTAGAGTGGGTAGAGGGCTAAGGCGCTGATACCGAACAACGCATTGATGCGCCCGTGCTTTTCATTTTTCAATTCGCGTTGTCGTTTACTCGACCTGTTTATTTAATTGATGGAGTACAAAGAGTAAGCAAAAAACATCTGCTTGGGAAAATAAGCTATGTGGCACCAGTGGGGCGTGCAGGTCTCTATGGGCTCCGACTTATTCTCCTTCTATCCAGGCGTCGGGGATATCTTTCCGGCTAAGCAGAGTCTTGTTTAAGGATATTTCGAGGGGCGAGGGTAGGGGCGCTTGTTGTAGTGATGGATTGCCGGGCAGGGCCAACCAGATTTTCCAGCCGTCGCCTTGCGCATAAACGCGGGCGGTTTCTTTGGGCTGCCAGGTCTGGTCGTCGCCGCCGATGCGCACATAGAGTCGGCCTTTCGTGCCTTCAACCATGGCGGCATAGAGGCCTTTAGCGCGCGCACTTTGTTGCAGGTGCAGCGTAGAGCCGGAGTGCACGCCGGCGACTTTGCGGGCGTTGACCAGGGTGCGAATCTTGCCTTGCAACTCGTCACCGGAGTCGAAGTAGTGCTTCCAGAATACGCTGGGTAGGCCGGGGTGACTCAGGATATAGGCGTAGGCCCGTTCAACTTCGCCGTCGTTTAGGAAACTGTCGTGCTGATGGTGCTCTTGCACGGTGCCGTCTTCGTGCGTGCGATAGCCGGTATCGTGGTTTTCGAGGAAAGTCAGGGCGTGTTTTTTCCAGGGGTAGCCGTCGGTGATGTCGTTAGCCAGGCCGAACCCCGTGTTATACCAGTCTTTATATTGCTCTTTGCGGTCCTTGAGAAAGAAGAAGGTTGTAAAGTCGAAAACGTGGCTGGCGGTGTCGAGGTTATTCGGGGTGGTTGCGCTGCGCGCTATCCATCCTCGTTGCGCTGCGCGCTTGTCCCAATCGTATTCGCCGACAGAAAAGGTGGGACGGGTGGCGCGGTTGTAGGTGGCGAGCCAACGGGCGTGGTAGCCGTGCACCATATCGTAGCGCCAACCGCGATAGCCTATCGATTGCAGCAGCTTCAAGTAGCGGATGACATCGCGGCGGACGG
>DQLG01000441.1 GCA_015660315.1 Candidatus Latescibacterota bacterium | reverse complement strand
CCACCCACGTGTGCCCCCACATGCCCGGACTCGGCCCTTGCGGCGCCTGCACATTCTTACTCATGAAGTTATACGGATATTGCGCGACATTATTAAAATAAAAACTCGACAGGTTGATCGCCCCGTGTTCATAGGCCAGATAGAGCGTCAAGCCAATGACCGAACTCAAGGTCAACACAATGGTCGCCAGAATCGCCCAAAACATCTGCCGCCGACCGGCCAAGTCGATCTCCGTGAATAACTTCAGGCCATTGGCAAAGGCCGCCATCAACAGAATCAACTGATCTACGCCCCAGGCATAAGCCAACGCCAGTCCCGCTGTGCCCTTAAAGCCCAAGAGCGACGCCCCAACTCCCGAAATAACAAAATCCGGACCATTGCTCGGCGGGAACATCGACGCCACCCCGCCCTGGGCGACCACCCGTGTAATCGTGATAAATCCCACGAAAGATCCAACCAACAACATCACCGCCACCGGCAATGGAATTCCCGTGCGCCATAACCAGATGGTCATTATGATAAAGCTGACCGCCGCACCAGCGACCGCCGCGCGATAGGACATAATCTCGTCGCCGTCTGCAACGTTCTGATCGCCTCGCAAAGCCCGGCTAAACACCGCCCGCAAATGCTCCCGCCCCACCCATAATGTGCCCAACACCAATACCAACATGCCGCCCATCGCCTGATAGATAATAATCGAATCCGTGTATTGGCTATAGGGCCCCATGCTGGCGTCTTTGCCGCCCCAGGCGATTTGCGTCAGCAATCCGCTCTGCACTCGATTGAACAAAAAGAAAAACACCAGCCCCGAGGCGACGTTCTGCGGCACGAAATATGAGAAACCGACCATTGACGGATTGAGCCCCAACCCGAGCGCGGGCATACCGCGCACGATCTCCAGCGAGCCCAACGACAAGCTCACCTGCGGAATCACCGCATAATAATTGTGCAGAGCGTTGATCGAGCCGAGCACAAAAGGCACGGCGAAACCGATCCACACCAGGCCCCTCTGCAAAAGCGGCTTCTGCCCCTGCCCGCCTAATAGCGCCAGCGGCAATTGCACCATCGGATAGCTCAGCCGCTCGTGCTCGACCCACTGGCGTCGAACTATGACCATCAGACAGATCATCGCCAAAAAGAGCGCCAGGCCAAAAACTGCCCACCACGCCAGCGGCCAAAGCCAAATTTCCCAGGGGATCGCCCCGTCCGGCGCGCCCTCGTAAAACTGGCGAATGGCCTCGTCCCCCTGCGGCAGCGGCCAGTCCGGCAAAAAGGGCTGCACTAGCTCTTTCCAGTTATTCTCGGGAGTCGCGTAGTAATAGGCCCCCGTCATCACCGGCAAAAGCTGCACCGGCAGACCGCGTCCAGAAAGTGTATTGGCCAGCAGTAATAAAAAAAATACCACCGCTAACTCCCCTCGCACCAGCGCTATACGAGGATAGGTCCAGCGCACCAGCCCATTGCCGGCGATAACGATAAAAAACAAAAAGATCGCCCCCGGTGTCAGGTTCCAAACCGCCAAGCCCGATCCCTTGATGATCATATCGTTATAGGTCGATCCCAATCCCAAACAGGCCGAACCGAGCAACCCGACGATTAGCGCCTTGCCCGTACAACCCTTTCCCGTTTCCGCACCCAGGCCATTCATCACACGATGCCTATTCTCCCAGTTGCTGCAAAAAAGCCGCAATGGCACATTGACTACCCACTCTAGTAGAGGACACGATATCCGGGAACGATTCTACCGGCTACAAGCGCACCTAACCGGCGGTGATCTTCACCTCGTAGATACACTGCACCATCGGTTCGGCCATTCCTGATTGGGAACAAAGATAGGACCAAATGATCGCGACGATGCCCCGCTCATCGTCCGCCACACTCACCACGTTGACCACATTCGACAACATCTGTGTTCAGTTACACTGCGCACAGGTTACTCGGTTTATGCCGTCTTCGAAAAGCACTCTGCGCGTCAGCTCGGCCGCGCATAACGGACAAAATTGGAAATGCTGCGGCGGGATGACGCTATCGCAATAGTCGAGCACGGGGTCTCTTCTATCCATTAAAAAATACGAGAAGGCAATCATCAAATACAATGCAAGTGCAGCGCTTTGATGCGATCACTCACTATCATCTATTAGTATCGGGGCCAAATCCGGCGGTAAGTAAAGTCCCGATTTCAACACCTTGCCGTCAGCACGGTATATCGGCTGGCCTTCCTCGTCGAGCTTTGACATATTGCTGCGATGTACCTCATCAAAGAGCCGCTCTGCTTTGTCTTGCAACCCGTGCGACAGATAAGTGCCCAGCACGACATACAGCAAATCGCTCAACGCGTCGGCGCGTTGTCCGGCAATAGCCCTTGCCCCTTCAACTCATCCCACAACGCCGGCGGAATCTCCACCTGCATCACCCGCGCGTTATCCTCCAACTCGGCCACCGTCGCCGCACCGGGCACCGTCGAGATCACCGCCTCATGCCCAAAGATAAACTGCAACGCCGCCGCCCTCAGCTCGACACCATGCCGGTCACAGACGGCCTTCAGCGCTTTGGCCTTGTCGACCAGATGCTCGGGCGCACGTTGATAATCAAAGGCCACCGGCTGATCTAAGTCACGGGCGAGGATACCGCTATTATACGGACCGCCGATGGTCAGCTTGACCCCTCGCTCAGTGCACAATGGCATAAACTCTGGCAGCGCCGACTGCTCCAGTAACGTATAACGCCCCGCCAGCAGGATATAATCCAAGTCAAAGCGCTCAACCATGCGCGCCGAGCGTTCCCACTCGTTCATGCCCATGCCGATCGCCTTAACCACGCCCTGCGCTCGCAGCTCGCTGGCCGCCTCCAGCGCTGCAATAAAGACATCGTCCTCGTGCTGGTCTTTGAAGTCGCTGTCGTGCACAAAGAGTATATCCACCGCTTCCAGCCGCAAGCGCTCTAAACTCGCACCGAGCGAAGCACGAATACCGACAGCACTGAAATCGAAATCATAGACAAGATGCGGGATCCCGTCCTCGCTATAGGGTTCGAGGTCATCCGGATCCGTCGGCCGCAGGATCCTCGAAGCCTTCGTCGAGATCGCGTATGACGCGCGCGGAAACTCGCCCAGCACCCGGCCATAACGCGTCTCACTGCGCCCGTCGCCGTACATCGGCGCGGTATCAAAGTAGCGCACACCCAGCTCATACGCCCGGCGGATAAGTGCCAACGCCTCTTGGTAGCCGCTGCCCTGGAATATCCCGTCGGCCAATACCATCCCGCCCAGGGGCGCGCCGCCCAATCCCAAACGCGTCACTTCTACACCCGTATCGCCGATCGCCACTTTCTCGAAAGGATCCACGACTTACACCAACCCGTAGAGCCGTTCGGCATTGCCGGCGAGCAGTTTTGCCTGATCTTCCTCCGGCCGCCCGGAGACGATTTGCCTCAACGCCGCAACCCACTCGCCCAGACTCGCACCGAAATTACACACCGGCCAATCGCCGCCGAAGACCACGCGCTCCGGTCCGAAGCTGTCCAGGCAGTGATTGACCGTCGGCGCTAATGTGTCGGCGGTCCATCCTTCAGGGGCATGGGCGATAATACCCGAGATCTT
>DQLG01000344.1 GCA_015660315.1 Candidatus Latescibacterota bacterium | reverse complement strand
TGGCTGCGGTAGATCATAAAGTCGCCGGCGTTGAGGTGCATAGGTTGCGAACCGGGCATCTGTTGGCAGTGTTCGAGATAGAAGCGCTCGGCGTCGACGGTGGAATATTCTTCGGGGAGGTTGCGCAGAGTGGCGTCGTCGGTGGTCTGTTGCTCGCCGGGCAGGTCAAAGGAGCGCAGGTGGCTGCCGGGTACGAACCAGGTGCAGGAGTCGGCGTAGAGTGCGCAGTTGACCTGGTTGAAGATACGCAAGTCGTGCCAGACCTCGTCGACGGCGTCGCGTACTTCCTGGTCGCGGCCAGCGATCGGCACTTCGACGACGCCATCGCGGTGCCAGCCGCAGTGCCAGGGGTGGTCTAGCGGTTCGACAAGCAGGCCCATGACATGCAGGTGTCCGTGCGTATAACCGGGGCCGAGCAGTGCTTCGACGGCATCTTTCAGCGCGGGTAGTTCGACATAGTCGCGGAAGGGTTGCAAATCGATGCGGTCGCCGTACTGGTCGAGCGGTTGAATGCGCTGGGTCTGGCGGCCGTTGAGTTGGTGCGCCAAGTCGCGGGCGATATCAGCCTGACAGCGCAAATCGGCGAGCAGGGATGGCGGAATGATATTGCGGAAGATCTGGTAGCCATTGGCTAGGTATTCGTCGATCATGGTTTGCTGTTAATATTCTCTCTTAAGTGAGTTCGGCGATGACTTGGCCGAGCAGTGTTTCGCCACATGCATAGCGGTTGAGGTTGTCGGCGGCGAATTGTGCTCTTTTGCGCGAAGTGCCGTCGGTCGAACCGGCGGTGTGTGGCATGACAAATACATTGGGCAACTGGTAGACGGGCAGGTTCGGGTCGGGCGGCTCTTGCGCGAAAACGTCTAGACCGGCGCCGCCGATGTGTTTGTCGAGCAGGGCTTGGTAGAGGGCGGCTTCGTCGACGAGTTCGCCGCGGGCGACGTTGATCAGGCAGGCGGTATTTTTCATTAGGTCTATGCGTCGGGCGTCAATCGTGTGGTGGGTCTCCGGCGTCAGGTGCAGGTGTAGCGACAAATAATCGCTCTCGCTAACTACGCGGTCGACATCGTCGGGTCCGCCGAGGAATTCGGGTTGGATTTGTGCAAGAATGTCTTCTTCTATGGGGCGCACATCGATGGCGAGGATACGCAGGCCAAAGGGCTTGGCCCGGCGTGCCAGCTCTTGGCCGCTGGCGCCGAAACCGATTAAGCCGAGCGTGAGGTCTTCGAGTTCGCTACCGACGGGTGAGTAGAGCTGGCCGTCGGTAAAATTCTGGCGGGCTTCAGCATAGCGGTGCGCGTGCATCAGTATAAAGAGCATCGCGCTCTGTGCCAGAGCGACGCTGCTGAGCTGGCCGGGGCAATGCGCCAGCAGCAGGCCGGCGTTGAGTATGCCGTCGACATTGACGTGGTCGAGCCCAGTGGTTTGCGCTTGCAGGAATTTGACGCCGGCTTCGGCGGCAGAAGTTAATAGTTCGGGGGTGATATTACCGCCGAGGTCGACGATGGCCTCAATGCCCGCGAATTGCGGTGCGGCCGGTTGCTCGCGGTCGAAGATACTCAGCTGGTGATGGATGTCGATGGCTTGCACGACGTCGTTGCTCCAGGGCGTGGCCAGCGCGGGGACGGGGTGCGGCAGAAAGAGCACATTGATTTTGCGCATGCGATTAATACTCCAATCCGGCGCGAATTTGTGCGAGTTGTTGGCATCCGACCGTCAAAAAAGGCTCATCGCCACCGGCGAGAATCAGTGAGAAGCCGTCGTCTATGGCTCGTTGTAGCGATAGCGCTTCGAAGGCCGGGCGGTAGACGCCGATGCCGGCCGGTTTACCGGAGCGCCGCGCGGCATCGGCGAGTTTGGCTTGGGCATCCTGAAAGACCTGGCTTTCGTAGTCGAAGGCCACGCCCAAGGAGATGGACAGGTCGACGGGGCCTATAATAAAACTATCGAAGCCTTCGACGGCGAGGATTTCGTCGATATTGTCGACAGCTTCGGCAGTTTCGATCAGGCCGATGAATAAGACCTGGTCATTGATCGTCGAAAAGTATTCTTCGGTATTCAGACCGTATTGCGATGCGCGGTGTGGGCCGAAGCCGCGAATGCCTATGGGCGGATAACGACAGGCGCGGGCGCCCGCTTCGGCTTGCTCAGCGGTGTTGATGAAGGGAGCGAGGATGCCCATTGCGCCCATGTCGAGGTAGAGGCGGATTTGTTCTTCGTCGACGCGCGAGAGGCGGACGACGGGGGTGGCAGGGGTATTGCCTATGGCTTGAAGTTGCGCTTGGATGCCGGGTGAGGTCTGTGGGGCGTGCTCGGTGTCGATGACGAGGTAGTCGAAACCGGAGTGACCGAAGAGTTCGGCGATGGCGGGGGAGGCGAAGCGGAGTTGCGCGCCGAAGGCGGGGGTGTTGGCGGCGAGTTTTTCTTTGATGCGGTTTTGCATGGAGAAAATCCTTGGGAGAGGGCTGAATGCAAATATTATCATTGAAAATTCATATGATCCCCGGCCGTTTCAGGGCAGTATTGGACCTTATAAAATAGATTCTTGCACCACCGCCTCATCCACTCCCAAGTCTTTCGCCGAATCGCACAAAGTCTGCCAGGTCGTATCGTCGATTTCGATACCATTGGCTTCACGGTCCTTGCGGTTTTTCTCCTCAATTTCGCCGGGCATCAGAATTTCGTCAAAACCAGGTGCTTTGCGCGCGCTTTTTACGAAGTCGATGAAGCGCTGGACCTCGGCGGCGAAGCCGAGTTCCTCGGGCAGGCGGTCGCAGTCGATGATCAGCGAATACATGCCGTTGAGCAGGCGCTGGTCATTGTCGGGGTTGGAGCAGGAGTTGCCGGTCAGCGCGCCGGCGAACATCTCGGCGATTACGCTGAGGCCGTAGCCTTTGTGCCCGCCGAAGGGCAAGAGCACGCCGGGCGGGTCGGTGTAGAATTGCGCTGGGTCGGTGATGGCGTTGCCTGCGTTATCCATGATGCAGCCAGGTTCGACTTCGACGCCCTTGTTTAGCGCGACTTTCAATTTGCCTTCGGCGATGGCGCAGGTCGAGATATCGAGGATGATGGGTTTTTTGCCTTCGACAGGTACGCCGGCGGCGATGGGGTTGGCCGAAAGGCGGCGGTCGATGCCGCCGAAGGGGGCGACGAGCAGCCCATAGCCGCTGGTATTGACGAAGTGGAAGGATGCCATACCGGCGTCGGCGACCATCGTCGGCCAGTCGCCGATGCGGCCGAGGTGTGCGCTATTGCGCAGGGCCACGGTGGCGATGCCGTGTTTTTTGGCCATGTCGATGCCCAATTGCATCGCTTGTTCGCCGATGACTTGGCCGAAGCCGAAGTTGCCGTCGACGATGGCCATCGAATCGGTTTGGAAGATTACGCTCAATGACTGGTTGGTGCGGGTCTGGTCGTTTTTGACATAGTCGATATAATAGGGTGCGCGGATCACGCCGTGCGAATCGTGGCCGGTGAGGTTGGCTTGCACGAGGTAGAAAGCGATGCGTTCGGCTTCTTTCGATTCCGAGCCGATGCGTTCGAAGAGTTGCTGGATGAAGTCGCGCAGTTTGTCGGGGTTTAGGCGTAGCATAGTCAGTCGTTTATCCTGGCGAAGGCGCGCACCGGCGAGCCGTCCCGGCCGACGATGGCCAAGGGGATGGCGCTGAAGTCAAAGGGGCGGGGGCCGATGGCGTCGAGGTTGGTGAGGTTTTCGACGATGAGCAGGTTGTTGCCGAGCAATACGAGATGGGCCTCGTGCGGTGGGCGGTCGACGGAGGGGAAGTCGACGCCTATCAAATGCACGCCGCAGTCGACGAGTAACTGCGCGGCGGCGGCGGTGAGCACGGGGTGTTCGGTGAAGAAATTGTCTTCGCCCCATTGTCGGTACCAGCCGGTGTGCAGGATGGCGTGGTGGTGGGCGGTGAGTTGCTCGCGATGAGAGGACAGGTGCTGTGCGTCTATTACGGGCAGGTCGAAGAGATCGAGTAGGACGGCGGGCCCGGTGCAGTCTGTGAGCGGGATCTGGTCTATGGTCGGGCCGTTGGCGTAGAAGTGGTAGGGGGCGTCAATGTGGGTGGCGCAGTGGATGGGTAGGGTGAGTTGGCCGCAGTTTAGGCTTTGGCGTTCTTCGCGCCCGGTTTGTGCGGTACTGGCGAGGATTTTTATTTCTACGGATGGGTCGCCTGGGAAGGGTGGGGTGTTGTTGGATAAGGGGTAGCCTAGGTCGATTAGGGGCACGGGACGCTCCGTTAGATCTCTTTGAGTTCGGATAAGAGATTTGTGCCTCGGTCGAAGAGCAGGTCGAGGTCTGATTTCATGGTAATACCCTGGAAACCGGCGGCTTTTTGTGCGGCGAAATCGTCGGGAGAATAGGTATTGCAGCAGGGCATTTTGCCGGCGGCGAGGGTGGTGTCGACGATCTTTTTAAGCGCGGCTTGTTGTGCGGGCTCTTGCTCGTATTCGCCGCGGTGGCGCGAAAGGCCTAGCGATATCGCTAGGTCAACCGGTCCGACGAAGCAGCCGTCGACACCGGGTAGGGCCATGATTTCTTCGGCTTGGTTGACCGCGTCGATATGTTCCATTTGCACTAGCAGCAGGGTTCCTTCGTTGGCGCGTTCGAAATAATCGGCGCCGTGGTGGAGGAAGTTGTCGCCGCCCAAGGAGCGGTCGCCCAAAGGGGGGTATTTGGCAGCGCGGGCGACGGCGGTAGCGGCTTCGAGCGAGTTGACCATTGGCACGACTATGCCGCCAGCTCCGAGATCGAGCGCTTTTTCGACTTCGCCGGGATTGCCGACCGAGGTGCGGACGAGCGGGCGGGCGCCGGTCGCCAGGGCGGCGTGGATGCACTCATAGGCAGTTTCCCAATTCATTGCGCCGTGCTGTAGGTCGAGGATAATCCAATCCCAGCCCATCTGTCCAAGATAGCGGGATATCATCGGTTGCGGGATGCTTTGCCAGATACCGACTGCCATTAGTTTTTCTCTCGTTTGTTATATCGGTTGAGGGGCAAGGCGGATTAACTCGAAAATCCCGGTGTTCCTCGGTCCCGGCCAGCCGCTTGGTTGAGTTCCATATCGCCTGGGTTTCCTTTCTCGTCCGTGTTCGCGTCCCACAAGTCGAGCCCGAGTAGCTTGCGGCCCAATGGGGTCAACGCAGCGGTGGTGCCGTGCTCGCGTTCCCAGTTGCGGGGATCACCCGGGAAGGGGTTGCCTTTAGGGGCGCGGCGATGCAGCCAGGTATTGATGCGCCATTGGCGGGCGGCTTCGTTTTGCTCCTGCGCGGGCGACATCGACATATATTGCGCTAAGCGGGGTCGATCCGAAGTGTTGGGGCTGACGCCGTGTGCTAATTGACTATTCCATATAAGTAGATCGCCGGCATTGATGGGCACGGTTTCTACTACGAGACCGGTCAGATCGGGTTTGTGCGGGTCACGGTCTTGGGGTTGTGTCTTGATCCATTCGGGCAGGCGCTTGGGCAGGCCAGACACGCATTGGAAGCCACCTTGGCTGGGTGCGGTGTCGGTCAGGCTTAAAATGCCCTGTACGTCGAAGGGCAACGGGTCGAGCCCGGTGTCGATATCCCAGTGGATAAATCCTGCGAATTCGAATCCTGGGCGATTAGGGGGGTTGAGATTACAGCGGTCGATACTGGTCCACAGCTTTTCGGTGTTCCAGATGTCGGCGAAGGCGCCGTGGATACGTGGCAGTTGGCGGATGGCCCACAGCGCGGGGTGGTGATACATCTCGACCATACCCGAACCGTTGAGTTCGATCATGCCATTTTCGCGCTCGGGGTGGCGATACCAAGTATCGGACTTGGCCGGATCCATTTCCTGGAAGGCCCAGATGGCGTCGACGACCGCCTGGATCATCTCGGGTCGAGCGGCCTCGCGGACGATGACATAGCCCATGTCGTCGAAAAAAGTGCGATCTGCGGAGGTTAATACATGCATGATATTGGATTTCCCCCTGTTAAGGCGCTTGCGATTCAGTCATAGGATGTGTGCGATCGAAGCTTAAGACCAGACGAATATCTCGTCGCGATCTGCGGACATCGCAAAGAAGAAAGCCAAGACTACGCGAGGGGAAGTGCGCACCACGGGCGGTACCGTGTGGATATTTTCGGTGTAGAAGAAATAGAGATCGCCGGGTTCGAGCAATACTTGCGCGTGGGCGATTTTCTGTGCCTGTACATAGTCGTCGAATTCGCCGGAACGGATAACGGCGTTGACCTCGTCGTCGGCGTAACAGTCGTAGATAAAGGGCTCGCCGTCAGGTTCGGCACTTTGCAGGCACAGGACGCCGGCGAATTGGTGCGCGAAGTCGGCGACGGCGTATTCGGATTTTGAGCGCCGGGCTACCGAGTCGAAGTGCGGCCTGTGCCCCTCGTCGCCGTGGTAGATGCGGAAAATGGCCGGGCCGTAGAGGCGGTCGTTGGGCTCGTGGGCGGTAAGCACCTTATTGTCGGGAGCTAGTTCAGCGAGGGCTTCGTACATGGTACGTACGGGGTCGTCGAAGCCGTCGAAGAGGTGGGAAAAGAGCGCGTGCGTGCGCTCGGCGTGCGCGAAAAAGACTGCGGGATCGGCACCGACCCGGCCGAGGCTGGTGCCCAGATCGAGGTAGGGGCCGCCGTTGAGCTGGCTTTCGACGCCGACGGTCTGCTGGTTGAAATACCCGCGTTCGGAAAAGCGCTGCATCAGACC
Source organism: Candidatus Latescibacterota bacterium (assembly GCA_015660315.1). Taxonomy (GTDB): domain Bacteria; phylum Latescibacterota; class UBA2968; order UBA8231; family UBA8231. The sequence continues at coordinate 4,229 of DQLG01000344.1, read as the reverse complement.
GGTGCAATGCTCTGGGTTATAGGCGTTGCGCAGGACGAGGGCGGGGATTTGTCTATCAGCCAGGGCTTGCAGTGGCTGCGGGTATTTTTGCAGGATCTGCTCAGGGGTGGCGGCGAATGCTTGCCAGTTTGCGTTCATAAGATCTGCTGGAAAAGGGCTAAGGGTGATGTCTTAGCCATTATTATTAAGCGATTGCTGCGCCTGGAGCAACTGGATTATTGGATCAGCGGCGCTTTATGCGTTGCGAGTCGGTCGTTTATTTGGCCAGCAGCATTTTGCGCGTTTCGATACGGTCGCCGGCACGCAGGCGATAAAAATAGAGCCCGTTGGCCAAATCGACGGCGTCGAAGCGGATCTGGTGGGTGCCGGCCGCTTGCAGGCCATCGACTAGTGTCGACAAGCGCTGGCCAGTGATATCGTAAATGCTGAGTTCGGTCTGCGCGGTGGCGGGCAGGGTATAGCGGATGGTGGTTTGCGGGTTGAAGGGGTTGGGATAGTTTTGTTGTAGGGCGAATGCGGCGGGCTGGCTGGTTTCTTCGAGGGCTACGGCGGTGGGTTCGGGATCGGCTTCAAAGGTGTAGATGCCGCCGTCGAAGGCCAGGATATAGAGCTCGCCGGCCTGATCTTCGCCAAAGCTGGCGATGCCGCCGGGGGCTTTCGCCAGCAAGGTGTTTTCAGTGACTTCGCCGTTTTGGTAATGTAGCCCCCAGACCAGACTGGTTTCGAAGTCGCCGTAGATATAGGCGCCGGTAAGCTGTGCGGTACGGTGGCCACGGTAGACATAGCCGCCGGTTACCGAGCGGCCCTCGTCGTGTGCGTATTCGACCACGGGCAGCGCCAGGCCTTCGGTTTCGCAGCCGGTGGCGGGCCGGAAGCACTGAAAGCCTTCCATGGTGTTCCAGCCGTAGTTTCCCCCTTTTTCGATAAGGTCAATTTCCTCGCGATTGCCCTGGCCAACGTCGCCGGTCCATAAGTCGCCGGTCAGACGGTCGAAACTGAAACGCCAGGGATTGCGCAGGCCCCAGGCCCAGATCTCTTCGCGCCAGCCGTCTGTGTTGCCGGTGAAAGGATTGTCGGCGAGGATGCCATAGGCTAAGCCATCGTTTTGCGTGTTGACATCGATGCGTAGAATAGTGCCTAAAAGAGTTGTCGGGTCCTGGCCGTTTTGGAAAAGGTCGTTGGCTGCGCCGCCGTCGCCGAGGCCGATATAGAGCATACCGTCCGGGCCGAAGGCGATCTGGCCGCCATTGTGGTTGCCGGCCGGTTGCTCGATGTCGAGCAGGGCTCGCTCGCTGTCCGGGTCGGCGCGCTCTGGATTGCTGGAGACGCGGAATTCGGCGATGCGCGAGAGCAGGTTGCCGTGGTTGTAATAGACATAGAACAGGCCATTGCTCTCGTATTGCGGGTGGAAGGCCGTGCTAAGCAGACCGGCTTCGTTGGGGCCGTTGTTGACGCGCTGACTGATATCGAGAAAAATGTCGGCAGTGGCGATGTCGTTGCGGTTGGGAAAGACGCTGATTACGCCGCGTTGCTCGGTGACGAAGACGCAGTCGCTGCCGTCACTGGCGTGGTCGAGGAAGACAGGGCGGTTGAACGAGAGGTTGGGGAAGGCCCGCTGTAGAGCGACGGGTTGTAAGTTTTGCGCATCGGTGTTGGCTAGGGTCAGGCTGCAAAAAGCTAAATGTATCAGGAGCGCGCGTTTCATCGGTAGTCCTCTTAGTAGAATCGCTTGATTAAGTTTCGGGCCCCGTCGTGGTCTATTTGTTGTAGGTAGGTTTTCAGTTGGGTGCGGACGCGGCCATCGGCGTTGAGTGCGGGCGAGGTAAGAAGCTGAGTATAGTAGTGGAGCGCTTTCTCGGTTTGTCCTTGTTCTTGGTATAGACGCCCTATAAACAAATAGGCATAGGGGTTTTTTGTACCTAGTTCGATGGCGGTGTTCAGGCTTTGTTGTGCTGCCTGCAGTTGCTTTTGTTCTAAGGCCAGGCTGCCGAGCTTGTAGTAGTATTCTGAGTTGTCGGGTTTAAGTGCGACGGCGTAGGTAAGTGCCTCGGCGGCCTCGTCGGGGCGTTGTAGTGTGCGCAATACGACCGCCAAGTCGTGATGGGAGGCGGCCTGTCCGGGATCGAGACGGATAGCCTCTCGATAAGCAGCTTCGGCCTCACCGAGAGCACCGGTGCGGAAATAGAGATTGCCGAGGTTGGCGTAATCGTGCGTATTGGCTTGGCCGAGAGCGATAATTTTTTCGCTGCTAGCAAAGGCGGTTTGGTAGTGCCCGGCCTGGCCGGACAGACGGGCCAGGCCGCGGTGGGCGGAAACGAAGTTCGGGTCGAGATCGAGGCTTTGCCGATAAGCTGCGAGCGCGAGTTCGGTTTGCGCAGACTCTTCGTAACACTCCCCTAAGAGATTGTAAAGATCGGCGCCAGGCTTTGCTGCGAGCTCCTTTTGACAGGCCGTTATCGCGGCTGCAAATTGGCCGTCGAGCTGTAGGGCGAGGATGGCGGCGTAGGCGACGCCGCGGTCGTCAATTGCAGTGCTTTGTGCTTGCTGTAGTAGCGCGACGGCTTCGCTGGCCTGGCCCTGTTTATAGCGAATTGCGCCGAGGCGTTTTAACGCTTTGACCTGGTCTGGAACGAATTCGAGTGCGTACTGATAGGCGGTAATGGCGCGATGCAAATCGTCTAGACCTTCGTAACCGAGCCCCAAATTGGTGTAGACTTGCGCGAGCGCGGCGCTGGCTTTGACGTGGCTCTTGAGCGCGTTAAGCCGGTCATTTTCGGCAAAACCGGGATGCAGCGAATTGTAGGCGAGGTTGTAGACCTGCAGATAAGAATTTTGCGGAAAGTGTGCGAGCGCTTCTTTGAGCACGGTGGCTGTCTGATAGGGGTGGCGCATCAGCCCCATCGTCAGCCGGACATAGGCGTCCTCGAGGTTGATCCGCTTGGGTGCGCGTTCAATAGCCTGGCGCAGTTGCGCGACGCCGGTGCGGTCGTCTTCGGCGGCGAAATAGGTCCGGCCCGAGTTGTAATAGGTGAGCGCCTCGGCCTGGTGGAGCCCGTGGTAGGAGCTGAAGATTAGAGCGACGGTTGTGCCGCCGAGTATTGCATGCCGCCACGCGGGTAGGGCAAGCGCTGCCCGGCGCAAAGCCCAGGCGATAATAAGTGCGGTGCCGGCGCTGGGCAGGTAGAGGTAACGCGACGGGCCGACGGGTAAATCGAGGATACTTTCTTCGGTCAGTAACACGAAGGGTGCCAGCATCAGCAGGGTCCAACCAGCCCAGAGTGCGGCTGGACCTTGTTTTTTCCAGATAAGCCAAGCGAGGCCACCGATCACCAGTGCGCCAACGGCGAATTCCCAGGTATGGCGTTCGTGCGAAGCCAGGGGCAGCCAGTGGGCGGTGCTCAGCAGGCGGCTGGCGAAGAAGAGCGTCGAACGTGCGATCCCGGCCACGAGATCCCAAAGCCCAGCGACAGAGAAGAAGTCGAGCGCTTCCCAGGTGCTGGTGCGTTTGGCGGTAAAGCGTAGGACCAGGGCGAGGACGGGGACGAGCAAGAGGGCAAAAGGGACCAGGTGGCGCAATCCACGGCGCAGATCGTGGCCTTGTTGCCAGGCGAGAAAGAGACAGAAGGGCCAGGCCATCAGGCTGGCCAGATGACTGAAGGCGCCCAAGACTAGGCTGGCGTAACAGGCGGCGAGCCAGGGCGTGCGGTCGGTGGCGACAAAACGAAGATAGGCCAAGACGGTGGCCAGGGTCAGGACGAAGGCGAGCACGTAGTTAAAGCCGGAGAGCCAATGTACTGCGCGGAAGTGCGCGACATTGAGTAAAAAGAACAGCCCGGCGAGCATGCTCAGTTCAAGGTCGGCTCCGGCACGCATAAAAGTGCGGCACAATAATAGGCTGGCGGCGAAATGCAGCGCGACGACGAGCAGATGGAAGGCGGCTGGATTTTGGCCCCAGGCGGCATGGGCCAGCCACATCGAAAATTCGTGTAATAGACGCCCGGAAGCTTGTTCTTTCTCAGCGGAAAAGAAATAGGCGAAGTCGGCGCTGACTTTGGCGTTGTCGCGAAAGGTTTCGAAGTCGTGTGTTTCGAGCAGGTGGAAACGCAGGTTGCCATAACATGCCCAGGTCAGGGCGCCCAATAACAGGGCGTACAGTGCCCAATTGCGGGGGGTGGAGGATAGGTTAAAAACGGAGGATGACATAGGGTTATGCGGAGAACCTTGGTGCG
>DQLG01000080.1 GCA_015660315.1 Candidatus Latescibacterota bacterium | reverse complement strand
TGGGCGGCGTTGGTATTGCCGCCGATCGCCTTGTCGTCTTTGGATAGGCCCAGGTCGATATCCTGCCAGCCATTGGAAGTGGCATTCATCAGTTTCACCTTGGTCTCGCTGACGTTGAGCAGCCCCTCGCTGCCACGGATTTCGAAACTGCCGGCGGTCGCGCCTTCGCGCATGAGATCCGACTGGATAAAGAGCTGGATGCCATTGTCAAAATGTACGAGCCCCATACAGGCATCCTCGACTAGGGTGTCGCGTTCGTAGCGGTCGGTGCGGCGTTCGACCGCTCCCATCACCCACTCGGCTTTGGGGTCGCCGAGTACGAAACGCGAGCCGTCGATTGAATGTGTGCCCCAATTGGTCAGGCCTTCGGCGACTTTGTTGGTGACGAAGACCGGGGTGCCGATCGCGCCTTCTTCAAGCATTGCCTTGGCTTTTTCCCAGCCGGGCGTAAAGCGCCGTTGGTGGCTGATGACCAGTTTGGTGCCGTGCTCCTGGCAACCGTCGACCATCTGGTCGGCCGGGGCCATGCCGATGGCCATCGGTTTTTCACAGATGACGGCCTTGGCGCCGCCTTTGGCTGCGGCGACGGTCGGGCCGGGGTGCAATAGATGCCAAGTACAGACGCTGACGATGTCGGGCTTGGCTTTTTCCATCATTTCTTCAACGGTTTCGAATTCCTGCGCGATGTCGTATTCGTCCATATAGGTCTTGCGGGCGGCGGCGATCGGGTCGGCGACGGCAATCACTTCGACATTGTCGACGAGATTGTAGCCTTCCATGTGGGCATTGCCGATTGAGCCGCAACCGACGACGGCGGCGGTATAACGGGCCATTGTTGTATCTCCTCAGAGAAAATTTATGTTGTGGTATAGTTATTGTTATCTGCGGAGACTATTATAAAGCACAGACCTTAACCCATCAATCTTATGGCAACCCTCTATATCACATCTATTCTAGAAATCCCGTTGGCCGAGTTGCGCTGCAAATTCAACCGCAGTTCGGGGCCTGGGGGACAGAATGTCAATAAGCTCAATACCCGGGCCGAGTTGCAGTACAACTTTGCGCAAAGCGCGGTCCTGAGCGCGTTGCAACGCCAACGAATTACGGAAAAGCTCTCCGCTCGGCTCAATGGCGAGGGATTGCTGGTCGTCAATTCGGAGCGTTTTCGCACGCAGGGGCGCAATCGCGAAGACTGCCTCGACAAGCTAGCGGCATGGTTAGCCGAGGCGATCAAGCCGCCGCCGCCCAAGCGTAGAAAGACCAAACCGGGACGCGCCGCGAAGGCCCGCCGTCTCGACGGCAAAAAACGCCACTCAGAAAAAAAGAAGAGCCGCCGCCGCCCCCTTTCTGATTGAATCCCCCAACCGTCTAAGGTCATCTAATATTAAATTTGCATCTGTTCACTGTGCTTTTTATATTAAAATCTAACGTGGACGTAAGAGTTATTGATCCATTGTTTGAATTGTCATAAAATATTATTTTTATTAAATTTAATTACAAGAGAGTCGTGATGGACATACACAAGAAGGCCGATTCATTCTCCTCAACGGATCTTTATTGGCGGGATATCAAAGATGCCGAACCGCTCAGTCGCGAAAAGGAGGTAGAGTTCTTCCAGCTTGCCAAAGCGGGTGATGAAAAGGCGCGTCAGGCCCTGGTTTTTGCCAATTTGCGCTTTGTCGTCAGCATTGCACGCGATTATAAGGATTATGGCCTCTCGTTAATCGAGTTGATTTCCGAAGGCAATGTTGGGCTGATGGAAGCGGTTAAACGCTTTGATGAGACCCGCGGTTTTAAGTTTATCACCTATGCGGTGTGGTGGATCCGTCAGGCGATTCTCAAGGCCCTAGCCGAGCAGGGCAAGATCGCCCTGCCGCCAATGAGCCAGATCAACGACTTGCAGAAAATCGAGAAGGAGAGCGGTTTCCTCGCGCAACAATTGGGGCGCGTACCGACGTTTGAGGAGATCGCCGACCGCGTTGACATTTCCGTTGAGCGCACCCGCAACGCCTTTGAAGTGAGTCGGCAGGACGTATCCTTGGATGCTCCGGCTTTTCCCGATGAGGAAACCTCGCTGGTGCAGGTCTTTGCTTCCAATGAAGCTCCGATTGACGAGCGCTTTGTCGACAGCGAAATGCGCGACACGGTGACGGCCTGCCTTGGCGTGCTCAACGACCGTGAGTGCCAGATTGTGCGCGCGTATTTTGGTCTCGACAATAGCGAACCGCAGACGCTGGAGGAGATCGGCGGTGCGATGGGCGTCACGCGCGAGCGGATCAGGCAGTTGAGAAACCGAGCCCTAGAAAAAATGAAAGCCGAATGCGGTGGGTTGCTGATGGAGTTTTCGCACAACTAACCCGGGTTTCGCGCTCGTGAGTTAAGTGCCTAACCGGTCCCTTCAACGGGGCCGTTTTTTTTATGCGTTCAGCGCAAGCGGGCTCGTTGCGCGCGCATTTTGGCGAAGGAGGCGAAGTGGATTTGCCAGCCGCCGCTGGGGGAATAGCCGATGTCGAGGCGGGTCATATCAACGGCGGGCAGTAGCAGGCGTAGCCCCAAACCGACGCCGGTTTGCAGGCGGTCCCCGGCAAAATCTCGACGGTGGCTCCAGGCGAGACCGGTGTCGGCGAAAAATGCGCCGGAAAGCCCTATGTCGGCGGCCAAACCCATGAGGATATATTCGCGGTTAGCCAGCAGCGGAAAACGGTATTCGAGGGTGCCGATTAGCTGGTTCTTGCCAAAGAGCGTGGAGCCCAACTCGTCGATTTGATAACCGCGGATGGTATTGGCACCGCCGAGGTGGAAATCCATGTATTCGGGCAGGTTGTGCCCGACTTCGCCCGATTGCAACGACAGCAAGCCGGCGAGGACCAAGGTTTGCTCGCTGGGCAGGGGTTGGAAGCGGCGTAGGTCTAGGTGGGTGGTCCAGTAGTCGCCGTCACCGGGCAGCGGTCCACCAGTTTTCTGTATTTCGATCTCGTTGAGCCAGCCTCGATGCGGGTCGCCCCAGGCGTCGCGCGAGTCGTAACCCAGGCGCAAGCCGGCTTGAAAGAGTTGGTCCCGCCCGTTGGTCTGCAATGTGTGTCCGGGGCGATCGCTGTCGACGCGAAAATAGGAAAAACCCACAGCGGCGCGTCCTCGCTCGCCGAGATAAGCCCCCACCCACGGGCTGAACTCGAAGCTTGTTTCGCGGAAGCCGTCGAGCGTATTCTCGCGTTCGATACGGCCGATGTCGAGGTCTAAGGAGAGGTGGTTGCCCGCGATCCAAGGATAGTTTAAATCGAGCAGGAAGGTCGTTTTACCGCCGAATAGGGCATAACCGGCGACTAAGATGTCGCGGCCGAGCAGATTGACCGCCTTGAGGGCCGGGCCGAAGGACCAGCCGTCCTCGTCGGTGACGTTGTAGGAGACATAGGGCACCGCAGGGGGCATCTCGCGCATACGCAGAACGAGAATAATGCCGTTTTCCGTGGCTTGCACGTTACTGTTGAGCGAGCTAAAGATATCGAGATTGTCTAAGCGCTGCAGATCTGCGCGCCAGCGTTCGGGGTCGAAAGCTTGGCCGGTTGTAGTGTGCAATTCACGGCGGATAGTATGCTCGCGGGTAGTGCGGTGGCCTTCTATATCAATGCGTAATACCTTGCGACCGGCAAAGGTTTCGAGCGAGGAGGCGGCTGCGAGCAGGACGGGTAGCAGCAGGATTGCGGTACAATAAAGTTTGATACGCATGAGGTGAATTTATGGGTTGCGTTGCCGATTTTGATAGAAAAATGTCGAACTAAATGGCGCCGATGAGAGAGTCTGCTAGTTTTCTAGCCGGCTGAGCCGCAGCCGTACCCTATAAGTGCTTGACTAGGTTTAGCCGCAACGCGATTTTCGAGCAGGTCACTCCCCCGAAATATCTCGTTGGTAAAGGCTTTGCGTTATTCTCTCTTTCAGGGTCTAAAAAGCCGAGCCGCGATTGCTTGCTCGCGAATTGGCGGTCTTTTGTCGCAGCAAATTTTCCTTTTCACCACAGAGGCGTAACCATCAAATAATATCATCGGACAAAAGAATCGCCACCCCCGCATTTTTTACGCCCTTTTACAATGGAGTAAAGTTTACCATGCTGAGCCCAATACGGCAAAATAATTATAGGAGACGCACCATGGCTTATCTGCTGTTTGTGCTACCCATTATCGGTTTACTCGCTATTTTCGGTGTCGCCCTGCGCGTACCTGGGAGAACACAGGCCAATGATACGGCCTTCTCCTTCGCCAGCGAAAATAGCTGAGTCAATCGCCCGCGATATAATACCGGACTAAGACAATATTGAAGATTAGCCGGAATCTCGCGTGTGAGGACTAGGACGGCGGCCAGCGCCATGGCTAGGTAAAACCAGAAAGCCTGTTAATCCCTATGCCCTCAGCGAAAGGCCGACATGGCAAAAGGAAAGAGGAAGGCGCCAATGCCACCGCCGATGAACAACCTCTGGTCTTTAGCGACATGCTACCCTGCTATGACGCCAACCACCGGATAAATCGCCGCAAAACCCAGCCCGCTAACAGCAAACACCCTGCAAACGGCCCAAAAGATAACGAGGGTGGGTGCTGCAAGATCGGCGCTGGGCATTTTTTATAAGGGATGGAGTGATTGCTGGCCCGTGGCGCTTGTCCTATATTGGAGCGAACTTTTTAGCGAGGATGCCGTGACGCAAATTAGACAGAAGTTACTTGTGCTCTATGTGCACTCGCCCGATCTGCACAGCCCGGCCGTGGCCTGGTCGCTCTATGACGGTACGGGTCAGGACCGCTCTAGCAGCGGCGATAGTGAAGAGCCGCCCTACGCTTCGGTGGTGGCGGCGATGCAGGCCGGCTGGCGGGTGGTGCAATTTCCGCAGCAATATCCGGCCTATCCGGGGATGGAATACAATACATCCTATTTGAAATACGAATATATTCTCGAAAAAATGGAGGAGATTCACGGTGGATAAACAACATCTCCTGAACAGCAAGCAAATGGCGCAGTTTGTCGCCGACGGTTTGCTGCGCTTCGATGAATTGGTACCCGACGAGCTTAACCAGGCGGCCTGCGCCGAGATGGAGGCGGGGGTTATTCGCGGCAAGGCCGGCGAGCCGCTGGACGATATGTGGCAGGATACGGCGATAGGGCAGGTGGTGCGCTTGCCCGCGATCCAGGGTATGATCGAGAGCCTGGTCGGCCCCGGCCCGCTCTACGACCATCACGCGGTGCACACCGTCAACGCCAACCACGAGCACGGGCAGATCTGGCATGCCGACGCGATTATCGATACCCGCATGCACTTCGACGTGCAGTTTTTCTATTTCGCGCACGATACGCCGCGCGAGATGGGCGGCACGATGTTTTTGCCCGGTAGCCAGTTTCGCCGCGTCAGCGAGTCGGATATCGCCCGCTACCAGAATTTTCTCGGGCAGATGCCGATGGTCTGCAAGGCCGGCACGGTGGCGGTCGCCCACCACGGCATCTGGCATTGTGCGCAACCCAACCTGACCGACAACAAGCGCTATATGTTCAAGCTGCGGCTCAACCCGACGGTGCGACAGAAGAAACTGTGGAATACCGACGATATAGACGACGCGGAGATCCCCGGCCTGCTCAATGCCAATCATCGTTGGTATGGCAATGAGGTGCGTTTGGAAGCGGTCAACCGAATCAAGATGTGGCGTTTTCTGACCGGCGACGACAACTTCGACCTGTCCTATTGGCTGTCGCGTTTGGAGAATGCGCCTGAGAATGAGCTGCGAGCAGCGTGAAACTACATTTCTTTTGGAAGATTAGTCGGCCTGTTTTTGCAGGCCGGCTTTTTTATTGGCCATGCACGCCTTAGTAGGCAAAGGCGTCGCTGGTATCGGCGCGGTGATCGCACTTTCTGCCCTGGTGGTTAATCCGCGGGTGGGTGAGCTATACCAGGATTATATCGAGAATTATTACAATGTGATGCTGGGCTATGTTGGGTGGAGCTTGGGCTTGGGGTTGTTACTCGTCGGATTGGGGCTTATCGCCGCGCGCCGCGGGCGGGCGGGCTGGACCGGTATGGCGAAGACGGTGGCGGTATTGTCGTTGGTGCTTATGGCAGATCGCGCGTTGTTGGTGGTCTTCGGTCTGTCGTAGCGGGTGCCGGACCCCGTCGTGGTTGAGCAAGTGTTGAGGGGAATTGGGGGGGGTGGGAGTTGGCCTAGGAGGATATAGACCTGCTATTGGCTTTCCAGGCCAAACGGTATTTTATGGATGAGGACCGTCCCACTCCGATCGGCAATCGATTAGCCGCGGGGCGTCTGGCCAAGTATCTGCATCACAAGGGCTTAGTTGATTTGGATTTGCCCGCGCTCCGGCAAGAGCAGCATCGGGTTTTGCGGCGTTGCGGCGGGTGGAGATTCAGTGAATGTCGTGTTTTGGCTTGTCAGGCGAGCAGATCGAATAGTGCGCCGGCATCGCCTGAGGCGCTGCTGACGAATTTGCCCGTGCCGCCGGCAGGAGAGGGCGTCGGGCTGACGGGGGCGGTTTGATTGGGTGCCATACTGTCGGGCTGGCCCGTATCGCTGCTCGCGGATATTCCGGTAGTTTCTCCAATGTTGCCGGTCCCTTCTTTCCCTCCTCCGCCCTTCATCTCTTGCAACTGCTGCTGCGTCATTTCCTGTCGGGCCTTGGCCTCCATCTGCGCGGCGGACGATGCCACGCTGCGGTCCTGCGACGAGGGCTCGGCGGGGGCTGTAG
>DQLG01000187.1 GCA_015660315.1 Candidatus Latescibacterota bacterium | reverse complement strand
GTTGGTGCGAAGCCCAAAAACTTTCCACCTGCAAACCAAGACCGCCTGCAAAGCGAATAAAGCCACCGGCGTAATCGTCGGCAGCGAATTGACGATAGGTCGCACGCGTCACCGGGCGGCTGTAGCCTTTGCCCTGCGGCCCAAAATGAGCACCGGCAACGCCAGTTGCTGATACCGGCCGCGGAAAACCCAACAGGCTCCAAGCCGCGTCCAATACGTGCACCCCCATATCGCGAAAAGCCCCGCCGCCCTCTTTTATAAAACCCAGATTCCAGGCCGGAATCCCGTTGCGGCGAACACTACGCGCCCTCGCATAGTAAAGCTCGCCGAAATAACCGGCACGACTCTGTTCATGCAAATACTGGCATGCCGGACTAAATCGCGTCGACAGCGACATCATATTTACGACACCGGACCGATCAGCGGCATCCACCAGCCGCAAGGCCGCCCTTTCGGAATCGGCTAAGGGTTTAGTAACCATTACATGCTTATCGCGTCGCACCGCCTCCAGCGCCACCGGCACATGTAGTTGATTAGGCGTTCCGACAAAAATGGCATCCAGTTCCGGATCCTTGCACATCGCCTTGTAATCGATATAGGTTTTGACCTCACCGGGGAGTTCGGCAGCAAACTCAGCCATTCGTCCCTCGTCCAAATCGCACAGCGCGGCCACATGCCCTTGGGGATGGCGAGCAATGGCTCGCGCGTTGGGCTTGCCGATCCCCATACCGACAATGCCGACATTAACTTTTTTCTTAGGCATTCTTTCCTCCCTTAGATTCAAATACTGATGCAACCCTTTTATACGCTCAGCCTGGTAAGCGAGAAAATACGCTGCCGCAAACACCGAACAACCGTTCAACCCCCAACCTATCCATCACTGATATCGGGCCGAAAACTAGGGAAATAACCATAGCCTTCCAGACTTATTCGCTGCCCTGGGACCGCCCAATCGACGTCTAATTCGGAAAAAAGGCGGCTTGAGACGTAAGCGCTTTGAATCAGCTCCGTCATGCCCGCCACCTCGATGCGTCCGCTTTCCGCTTCAACGCGGCGCAAGCCTAGCGGAATTTCATGGATTGCCGAGGACTCGAAAGTACCGCAGGCACACAGCGTCTGCGCCCGGGCCATCGCCAGGGATGCGGCGGGCTGATCGCTGTCGTTGGCGATCGCTCTTATTGTATCTTTGAAGACACCTCTCTCTCCCTTGCCGCCAATCAAGTCCTCGCGGCGACCGTCGCCCCATATAACCTCGGCCTCTCCTTCGTATGTCATTTCTATTCGCCCTAAATCCCCTTGGATTTCAAAACGCGGATCAACTCTTTCTTCGCTGCAATGGGTCACTGCGAAAAAGACATCGACCGCCGCTGCAGTCTCGACCCTGAATACGGCCGTGTCCGCAGACTGGATCGCATTGACCCGATACAGCTCAGCTTGCACCGCCGTCGGTTCAAGCGTCTGGCCGATCTGCTGACAACCCAAAAAACACATCGAATTGACCGCATGGGCCAGCGCGTTATTGTGCGGACTGTCCAGCACCCAGGTATCCCCTGCCGCCAAATTGCCTGCCCACCCATTGCGCCCGTAGTATTCCGGGTCGCGCGGCCAACAACCAAAGCCCTTAATCGAACGAACCCGCCCCAAATTACCCGCGCAGATCCAGTGCTTGACGAATTGGTAGTTTTGTTGGCCCACATGCTGGTAACCAACGGCACAGATCCGCCCAGACCGCACCTGGGCCGCCAACATCGCGTCAACGTCCTGTATCGAACCGGCGGCCGGCTTTTCTACCAAGACGTGACAATCGGCTTCGAGACCAGCCACCGTCATAACGCGATGCAAGGGGATCCCCGTAGGAATACACAATAAGTCGATTTCATTGCGACAAGCAGCGAGCATTTGCCGCAGCGAAGCAAACACCCGAACGCCCTTGTCGGCCAATGCCCGTACTTCTGTCGGAAAATTGCGCTGATCCGCTTCGATCGCGACTTGCGCAACATGCCGGCCCAACCCCTCAACTTGCTCGATGTCCCGCAAGTAAGTACGGGCAAAGCCCCCCATCCCGACAATCGCTATTCTGACTGGCCCCATCTCGCCTCCCTATGCCGCCGCGAAATCGCGTTGATGCAATTCATCGGCTCGTAACAATTCTTCCTCGCCATAACCCGGCGCATTGCACGCTCCGGCGCAATCGGCTACTTCCATCTCGTTTTTAGCCCCGGTCAAGACCAACGAAACTCCCGGTTCATCCAACACCCAGCGCAGTGCCGCCTGCGCCATCGACTGGACCTCCGCCCGGACGAGAAATGACAGCCGCTCGACTTGCTCGACTCGGGCGACGATTTCCTCGCGTTCATAACGGGCATTGAGCGTGCCGGACTGAAAGACCGTGTCTCGGCCAATCGCCCCGGAGAGAAAACCATTGGCCAGGGATTCACGCGCCACCACCCCGATGCCTTCAGCGCTCAAATCCCGGATAAGGACTTGCGCCTCGCGATTGAGCAAGCTATACACTACCTGAATGGCATCTATCTTGCGCTGGAATGCCCAAGTGCGAGCCATTTCCTGCGTATCCGCAAATTTGGAAATCGAATGCCCGATAAACCGCACCTTGCCCGCGGCCTGTAACCCATCGAGCGCCGCCCAAACATCGTCGTGAATTTCCTCGGCGGCAAAAGGCGAATGAAAGAAGAGTAGGTCGATATAGTCAGTGCGCAAACGGCGCAGGCTTTCTTCGACCGACTGCACCGCATAAGCCCCGTAGAAATTTGCCTTGTTGCCCTCGGTCGGCTTACGACCAAATTTGGTGGATACGATCACCTCGTCACGCCAACCCTGCAAAGCCTTACCCAAAACCTCTTCGGCAATGCCGTCCTGGTCTTTGTCGCCATAAAGAGGTGCCGTATCAAAAAAATTAATCCCCGCCTCGCGCGCCTTCTGAATGGTGCGCTCCGCATCTTCGGCAACAACCGGTCCATAAACCGAGGAATTAAAGGCCCAGGTTCCAAGGCCTATTTCGCTTATCTTTAAGCCCGTTTTACCCAGCGTTGTATATTGCATCGCCGCCTTTCGTTGCCTAAGTGCTCTTCCGGCCTCTGCTGGCCTGTAGTTTGTTTAAAATTTAGGCCGCTTAATCCAATCCACCGCGTTGCTCAATTTCTTTAAGTTCGTAGCCAATGTCAATTTGAGCACCATTCCCCTTTTCACGCTACCCCATTTCCTCGCTCAACCACCTTTAATAAACAAATAACCATATCCACCTCCTTTACGGCTTGACAAGGGTAAATAGCCATCATAGGATAGAGTATCCTCCTAAACATATTTACCATCGTGTATTTAGCCACACAAATACTCAAATCAGCCCTCGTTCCAATTCTCATCCTGTTGCCGGCTCCCGGGCCAAGTATTGAACGAGATATGGCCAAGGATATCGACCGCCTACAACACGCCGAGTGCGAATACAAAGGCATTACGGCTAGTTTTGACGAGCTAACGCGAGCCTATATCCTCAAAGTATACGAGCAGGGCGAGCTATTGCGGTGGCAAGCAGAGCCCAGCCCTTTTAACCCCGAAACAGAGACCTTAGTCACCGCCGTATTTTCCGCCAAACGCCAGAAAATTCCAGCCGATACCGCCACAATAGCGCAAATCCGCAATGAAAGCACCACCACAGCCGGCATCACCTGGCGCTATAGCATCTTGGCCGCCACCCGGATTACCGCCCACGGGGATTTTGCGCTCGACGCGATGGCTGTATTTAGAAAGACCGTCGACGACTTTGTCGGCCGCATGGTCTATGCACCGGTAGCCATCGAATTGCGCAGCGAAATGTCGACGGGCGCCCCGATCCACGCCCTCGTCGAACCCGGTGCGGTCATGTTGATCGAAGAAGAGCGCGAAGGCTGGTTGCGCGTGCGACAGCCTTCGTCCACAGATACCGGCTGGTTAAGACGCAAGCAAATCCAATTCATTGACGAGCAACATGCCCGCAGTAATTAAAATTCGTGACCTAGTAAAAACCTACGAGATGGGTTCCACCCAGGTCCACGCCCTGGGTGGAGTCAACCTAGACATCGAAGTGGGTGAATACGTCGCCATAATGGGACCATCGGGATCGGGAAAGAGCACCCTACTCAATATCCTCGGCTGCCTCGACGTGCCCACCGCGGGCAGTTATGAGTTGAGCCAGAATATCGTCAACGAAATGGACGACGACGATTTAGCCCGAATCCGCAATCAGGAGATCGGCTTCGTCTTCCAGACGTTTAACCTATTGCCCCGGGCCGACGCCCAGGGTAATGTCGAGCTACCCTTGGTCTATAGCGGCATGCCAGTGAGCGAACGACACCAACGGGCGGCGCGCTCACTCGAAGCGGTGGGATTATCTGACCGCGCCGACCACCGGCCCAACGAACTTTCGGGCGGGCAAAGACAACGCGTAGCCATCGCCCGCGCATTGGTCAATGACCCGTCAATCATCCTCGCCGACGAACCAACCGGTGCCCTCGACACCCGCACCGGCGATGAAATCATGGAACTCATCGACGACTTGCACGCAAAGGGCAATACGATCATCCTCGTCACCCACGAAGAACACATTGCCCAACACAGTCGCCGCATTGTGCGTTTTCGCGACGGCCTCATCGAAAGCGACCGACCCGTCACGGAGGGAGCTGCGCAATGAATCGACTCTTTTGCGTCCTGCTCTTTTGCGCCTGCCAGTCTGCCCCACCGGACCTGCGTAACACGATAGTCACCCGCGGGGAGTTTCGCGTTACGCATTATGAAAGCGGCGAGATCAAGGCCGCCGGCGGCGAAATTGTCTCTTCGCCCAGGATCGGTGGCCGTCTCAAGATCGTCCACCTCTGGCCCGAAGGCGAAACGGTCGACGTCGGTGATCTGATCCTGCAATTCGATCCGGCGGAATTCGAGCGCAAAATGCTCGACCGCGAAGGACGGCTCGAACAGGCTAGTTCCGATTTTGAAAAGGCACAGGCCCAACGCGGTCAACAGCTATCAAATATCAAGCGCAAGATTCAACAACAGGAAGCACAACGCGACCTCGCAACACTCAACCAGCAAAGGCAGGAATTCGCCTCAAATATCGACCGGGAACGCGGACAGATTAATTTAGAGAAGGCGGCGCGATCCTTAGAGGAAGCCCGCCAGGAATCTATTGCGCAAGAAGTGATTAACCGCGTCGACCTCAACAAACACGAGCTGAGCATCGACCGCAACCAACGGCGCTACGACAGTGCCCGGCGCGATTACGACCGCACCAGCGTCTATGCGGTCAAACCCGGCATCGTGGTCTACCGCAAGATCTGGAAGCCGGGTACCGACCAGGAATCCAAAGTCGCCGTCGGCGACCAGGTCTGGAGCGGTAAACCCCTGCTCGACATTCCAGACCTGAGCAAAATGCAAGTGCGCTGCCTTATCGGTGAAATGGATATCGAGCGAGTGCGCATTGGCCAGGGAGCGAATATCCGCCTCGAAGCTTTCCCCGGCCCAGTCTTTAGCGGCGTCACTAGCGAACTGGCGACGATGGCTTCACCGCAACCCGGCGCACCGGATATCCAAGTCTTCGAATTGGTAATCGACATTGACGAACAGGACGACCGACTCAAACCGGGCATGTCGGCTGAAGTCGAGATCATACTCGAAGTCGTGCCCGACGTACTCTCGATCCCGCTCACCGCCCTTTTCAATCGCGAACAGGGTTTTGCCGTCTTTCGACTCGAAGACGGTGATTATGAAGAAGTAATCGTTGAGTTGGGGGAGAAAAACGCCACTGATGCGATTGTCACCTCTGGGCTTGCCGATGGCGATATCATCGCACTCGAAGACCCCACCGTGCCCTAAATCGAGAGGTAGTTTTGACCGAGATCCAAAACAAAAAAAACGATGGCCGCCGCAAATGGTGGATTATCGGCATTCTGCTCACAGTCGTAGCCACTGGGGCTTTCCTCGCCACCGACCAGATAGCCGACCCGAGCGAGTCGTCCCTACCCTCTTACCCTGTGCAACAAGGCGAATTCGTAATTTCACTCAAGCTCAAAGGCGGTGAGTTGGAAGCGGTAGAAGCCGAAAATATCGTCGCCCCCAGGGTGCGGGGCCAGCTCAAGATCGTCGAGCTTTTTCCCGAAGGTGAAGTCGTCGAAGTCGGCGACCTGCTCGTGCAATTCGAGCAGACCGATTTCAATAAACGGGTCATGGACGCCGAACAGCAAGTTGAATCGGCCAAGGCCGATATGGAAAAAACGCAAGCAACCCATAAAGCTGAAATTTCCGGGCTCAAAGCAGATATTAAAAATACGGAAGCCAACCTGCGGCTTGCAGAACTCAAAGTCGAACGCATGGTTTTTGAAGCCACTATACAGAAGGAAGAGGCCGAGATCGAGGCCCGGAAAGCCGGGCTAAGCAACGAACAGGCCCTAGAAAAGCTTGAGTCGCAAAAGATTATCAACGGCGCCGAGGTCAAAAAACGCCAACTCGAAATTGAGCGCAAAGAACGCGAGTTGGTCAAAGCCCGCAAGGAGTTTGAGAGTACGACGATTAACGCTGAGAAACCCGGGCTAGTCGTCTATGGCAAGGTCTGGAAGGGTGAACGCCCCGAGAAGATCCGCGTCGGCGATGAGGTCTGGGGCGGCGTCAACGTTATTTCCCTGCCCGACCTCTCCCATATGCAGGTCAAAACTTATGTTAACGAGGTCGACGTCGACAAACTCGACACCGGCCAAGTCGCCACCATAAAGCTCGACGCGCTGCCCGAGCCAAATTTTACCGGCAGGATTAAGAGTATTGCCTCGTTAGGTCGCGAAAAAGAAGGCGAGAAAAACGTCAAAGTCTTCGACGTGGTCCTGGAGATCGAAGAAAAAGATGACCGACTCAAACCCGGTATGTCCGCCACTTCCGAAGTCATTATCGAGACCATCCCGCCCAAACCCGAGGCCAGGCCGGACTCCATACAACCGGTGGCAACCGACGAGGTCGTGAGCGAGACACCCCCGATGCCCCTCTATATCCCGCTCGACGCCATTTTCGAGAAGGGCGGCCGCACGCTCGTTTACCTCATCGTCGACGGGCAAGCAGAAGAACGCGAGGTCACCCTCGGCAAGAAAAACGAGGATTTTGTCGTCGTCGAAGAGGGCTTGAGCCCTGACGACCGCATCGCCCTACGCGACCCCACGCAAGCTGCTGACGCCATCGGCGGAATGGAAGCAGCCGAAGAGTCAGCTTCACCAAAGGTGCAATAAACCTTGGATCTGCGCGAAACAGTTTCCCTTAGTCTGATCGGCCTGCTCTCTCACAAGCTGCGGACCTTGTTGACGATGCTCGGTATCATCTTCGGCGTGGCCGCGGTAATCGCCATGCTCTCCATCGGCGAGGGTGCCAAACAAGAATCGCTCGAACAGATCCGCCAGATGGGCATCAGCAATATCATAGTACAACACTGGGACAAAGAAGATGACCAAGAAGATTCAGCCGACGCCGACCAGAACAAATCCCAAGGACTGACTTGGGATGACGCCCGTTCCATCGAACGCATATGCCTTCTGGCAGAATACGTGACCCCGCAACGGGAACTAAAAACAAAAGCCCAGGCCCACGGCAATACCTTCCGCACCATGGCCGTCGGCACTACGGCCGACTATCTCACCGTGCTCGACGCGCAAATGGGTAGCGGGGTGTATTTCTCGCAGGAGGACCTGCGTGAATCAAAACGGGTCTGCGTACTCGGCGCCGATGCCAAGCGGGCCCTGTTCTTCTTTGACGACCCGCTCGGCGGTAGGGTCAAAATCCGCAACCAGTGGTTCACGGTTATTGGGGTATTGGCGGATAAGGGCGCAGCCGGCGGCAAGATCGGCGGCGTGCTTGAAGTGCGCAATACCGACGAGGATATCTATATACCGCTGACAACGATGCTCACCCGCTTCCACTGGGAACCAACTGACGCCGAATTGAGTCAGATCACGGTCAAAATATCCGCTTCTAAGCAATTGCAGGAAGCCGCGGCCATTGTCCGCACCATTCTCAACCGCCGCCACCGCGGGGTCGAGGATTTCAAGATCGCCATCCCCGAGGAATTGCTGCGCCAAAGCCAGAAAACCCAACAGATCTTCAATATTGTTATGGGCTGCATCGCCGGGATCTCGCTGGTGGTCGGTGGCATCGGCATTATGAATATCATGCTCGCCTCCGTGCTCGAACGCACGCGGGAAATCGGGATCCGCAGGGCCCTAGGAGCCC